>NZ_JBFODF010000035.1:0-6096 GCF_040908165.1 Aeromonas sp. R6-1 | reverse complement strand
GGACAAGGTGGCTCAGAAGTCTCCTTCCACCATGTACTCTTCGGCACACTCCACCCGCCTTGCAGCCAGAGTGGGGACAAGGTGGCTCAGAAGTCTCCTTCCACCATGTACTCTTCGGCACACTCCACCAGCTGGGGCCAGAGATCTTCCGGCACCCAGGCCTCGGGGTCATCCTCGTCACCGTCATACTGGCTCCAGAAGAAGGCACGCAGCCCGCTTGCGAAGTCGTCGCTCAACTCCGCCAGTTCGGAGAGGGGCCCCAGCCAGGCAATGCGGCGCAGGCCGGAGGCGAGATCGTTGATAGCATCCATCAGGGTGCGATCATCCAGGCTCTGCTCCACCAGCAGGGTGAAGCGCTCGCGGGCGCTCTCGGTCTGATCCTCGTCCAGCTCACCCACGTCGGCCAGCAGGTCGACAAAGTCCTCCAGCAGGAACTGGATCAGGGCATCCCTGTCCTCGAACCACTGGATCTGGGCCCCCTTGGTGCCCAGCACCGAGGCATCGAACGAATCATCGAGATGGCACAAAGCCCAAGGATCGTCAGTCATTGCTACCCTTCCTACACCTGAAACAAGAGAAGTATCTTATGCCGGGTGCCGCACCCTTGCCAGCACGGCGGCACAAAAGGGGCCCCCCGACGGGGCGCCCCATCACTCGACCCTGGCCACCTTGGGCAGGGAGAGGGAAGCGGCGAGCCCCCCCAGCTCGGCCCGCCCCATGATGAGGCTGCCGCGATAGGCTTCCGCGAGATCCGAGACGATGTTGAGGCCAAGGCCCGAGCCCGGCACCTTCTCGTCGAGGCGCACCCCCCGCAGCACCGCCTTGGCGATCTGATCCTCGCTCATGCCGGGACCGTCGTCCTCGATGCGCAGGGTGATCCAGCCCCCCAGCTCGGCGCTGGAGATGCGCAGCTCGCTGGCGGACCACTTGAAGGCGTTCTCCAGCAGGTTGCCCACCATCTCGTCGAAGTCCTGCTCCTCCACCCCGACCGCCAGATTGACCGGCACCTGCAAGTCCACCGTCTTGCCGGGATAGAGGCGGGAGAAGGCGCGGCAGATGTACTCCACCCGTGCCCGCACCGGGGTCGACACCCCGAGGATCTTGGCGGCGCCGGTCACCCGCGCCTTGCCGAGGTGGTAGTCGATGTGGCGCTGGATCTGGTCGAGCTGCTCGCCGAGGGCGGCCTGATCCTCCGGCGGCAACTGGGTCACCTGGTTGCGCATGATGCTGAGCGGCGTCTTGAGGGCGTGGGCCAGGTTGCCGGTGTGGGAACGGGCTCGTTGCAGCAGCTCGCCATAGTGGTGCAGCAGGCGGTTGATGTCCTCCACCAGCGGCTGGATCTCCAGGGGGTAACGCAGCCGGAATCCCTCCTGATGACCCTGATGGACGCGGCTCAGCTCGCGACGCAGCAGGTGCAGCGGGCGCAGGCCGTAGAGGATCTGGAACATGAAGCCGAGCACCAGGCCGGTGGCGGCGAAGCCGAGGCCGAGGAACAGGCTGATGCGGGTCTTCTTCAGGGTCTGGGTCAGGGCGCTGCTGTCCTTGGCCATCACCAGAGTGAAGACCCGATCAGACCCCGGCAGCAGCACGGTACGGGTCATGATGAGCAGGGGCTCCTTGTTGGGCCCCTTGCCGACGAAGAGGTCCGGATCGCCGAAGGCCGACTTCAGGCCGTGGGCGCTCAAATGGGCATCCCACAGGGAGCGGGAGCGACTGACCACCGTCTCCCCCAGCTCCAGTTGCCAGTAGTAGCCGGAGTAGGGCTGGCGATAACGGGGGTCGGCCATAGGCTCGGTGACCACCGGCATGCCGTCCGGCTGGATCTCGAGGCGGGAGAGCAGATCGTAGAGCTGCAGGCGCAAGCCATCGGCCTCCGCCTCCTGCCAGTAGTTGCGCATCATGGTCTGCAGGCTGAAGCCGGTGGCGAACAGGAAGAGACCGCACCAGACCATGGCGATCACCACCAGCCGACCTCGCAGGGTGCGTACCAGCCTCATTCAACCCACCCCGCCATCGGTTGCGGTCGCGTCATTCGTTGATCCGGTAGCCGAGGCCGCGCACCGTCTCGATGAGATCGGCGTGGGTCTTCTTGCGGATGCGGCCGATGAACACCTCCACGGTGTTGGAGTCGCGATCGAAATCCTGGGCATAGATGTGGTCGATCAGCTCGCTGCGGGACACCACCTTGCCCCTGTGCTGCATCAGGTAGCCCAGCACCCGGAACTCGTGGGCGGTGAGCTTGATAGGGGTCCCTTCGTACCATACCTGAGAAGCCGCCATGTCGAGACGCACGCCACCGATCTCGAGGATGGAGCTGGCGTTCCCCGCCGCCCGGCGCACCAGCGCCTGCACCCTCGCCACCAGCTCCGCCACCTGGAAGGGCTTGGTGAGGTAGTCGTCCGCCCCGGCGTTGAGCCCTTCAATCTTCTCATGCAACTGGCCACGGGCGGTCAGCACCAGCACCGGGGTGTCCATCCCCTTGCTGCGCCACTCCTTCAGTACGCTCAGGCCGTCGCGACCGGGCAGGCCGAGATCCAGGATGATGGCGTCATAGGGTTCGGTCTCGCCGAGAAAGCCCGCCTCGTTGCCATCGTGGCAGAGATCGGTGACGAAACCGGACAGACGCAGCTGTTCCGCCAGCTGGCCCGCGAGGATCTTTTCATCTTCAACTATCAGAATGCGCATACATGGGTATCCAAAACAGGGTTGTGCCGGCACCGGCAACGGTTGGGGGGACGAACCGGACAACGGCAGGTTCGCGGACTCACGCCGTTACTCCTCTTCCGGGGGCGGGCGCGGAGCGAACAGGCGCTCCAGATGGTGGCCCTTGAGCCACACCATCTCCAGGTTGTCAGCCCGATAGCCCACCTTGATGACGCTGTTCTCCTCGTCGATGAGCCTGAGCTCGTAGAGCCAGACGCCATCCTCCTCACCCAGATCGACGCGCAGCACGCGCACCGGCAGGCGGGAGGCCACCTCCATCAACTCATGAAAAGGGCGGACCCGCCCCTCGCTGACCGCCTGTTGCAGCAAGGCCTCGTTCGGCTGGGCCGCCTGAACCAGCATCGGCAGCAGCAATCCAAGCAGGGGCAGCGCGCTATTCATGGGTGATTCATCTCTCAAAACCTAACATAATGCCGTTTATAGTGTGCCAGCCATGAATCCGGAATGAATATGATCCCACGCAGTATCCTGCTGATCTTGTGCCTCTTTTCCACCTTTGGCTGGGCGGCGCAGACACGTCTCGACATGGCCGGACTGGTCAAGTTGTTGCTGGCACAAGGGTATCACGACATTCGGGAAGTGGAGCTGGAAGGGGAGAAATTCGAGGTCGATACCCTGGATGCCGACGATCAGCGCGTCCAGTTGCAGGTCGATGCCAACACCGGCGAGATCACCAAAAAAGAGGCCGAATAGGCCTCTTTTGCTATGGGCGTGACGACTGTTGCGCCGCCTCCCTCCCGGCCACTTGCGCTCGCCTGCGCCAGGGGCGCAGCAGCTTTTCCCGACGGGGCCACAGCAAGGCGCAGGCCAGCACCAGATAGATGAGGGGCTCCTGCCACCCGCTCTTGACCGACCACCAGTAGTGTACCGGCACCAGCAGAGCCACCCCGTAGATCCAGTTGTGCAGCTTCTGCCAGGCAGGCCCCATGCGCCGCAACAGGGCCGGGATCGAGGTGATGCCGAGCGCCAGCAACAGCAGCAGCGCCACCATGCCCACCACTATGTAGCTGCGCTTGACCAGCTCGCCGCCAATCAGCCCCCAGTCGAACTGCAGATCCAGCCCCAGCCAGACCATGAAGTGCAGGGACGCCCAGGCGGCGCACCAGAGCCCGAGGGGGCGGCGCAGCTTGATGAGCTGCCCCTGGCGCCAGCGCTTGGCGAGCGGCGACACCAGCAGGGTCAGCAACAGCAGGTGGAGGGCCCCCTTGCCAAGGTAATGGGTCAGCCCCTGGACCGGATCCCCCCCCAGCAGCCCGGCTGGCACGGCATAGCCCAGCCAGAGCAGAAAGCCGATCGAACCAAGGTGCACCAGCGCCCGCAAGCCGTTGACATGGGCTGTTTTCAGTCTCGGCATCATATTGCAGTTCCCGTCATGTTTTTCCCGCTTCTCATCCCCTCTCCCACCAGGGGAGAAGGAGACAAGAGATCAGTCGGACAGAGCGTCAGTCTCAATACCATTTACGCAGATCCATCCCCTGATAGAGGGACGCTACCTCGTCCCCGTAGCCGTTGAACATCAGGGTCGGCTGGCGCTTGGCACCGAAGATGCCCCCCTCGCCGATGAAACGCTCGCTGGCCTGGCTCCAGCGCGGGTGATCCACTTGCGGATTGACGTTGGCATAGAAACCATACTCGTTCGGCGCCAGCAGGTTCCAGGTGGTGGGGGGCATCTCCTCCACCAGGCGGATGGAGACGATGCTCTTGATGCTCTTGAAGCCGTACTTCCAGGGCACAACCAGCCGGATGGGAGCCCCGTTCTGGGCGGGCAGGGTTTTGCCATAGAGCCCCATGGCGAGGAAGGAGAGGGGGTGCATGGCCTCGTCGAGGCGCAAGCCCTCCACATAGGGATAATCGATGCCGCCCCCCAGGGCACGGGAGGCCTGCCCCGGTAACTGTTCCGGATCATAGAGCGTCTCGAAGGCCACGAACTTGGCGCGACTGGTGGGCTCGGCACGGCGGATCAGATCCGCCAGCGCAATGCCGCTCCAGGGCAGCACCATGGACCAGGCCTCCACGCAGCGCAGCCGATAGATGCGCTCCTCCAGCGTGCTCTTGTTGATGAGATCCCACACATCCAGGGTGAAGGGTTTGGCCACCTCCCCTTCCACCTTCAGGGTCCAGGGCTCGGGCTTGAGGTAATGGCCGTTGCGGGCCGGATCCCCCTTGTCGGTCCCCAGCTCGTAGAAATTGTTGTGGGTGGTGGCCTTCTCCTCCGGGGTGAGGATCAATCCCTCTGGCCGGGTCGCGGCACGGATGTCGAGGGGTCTGGTGGGGGCCACGGTGGCCGGCTTGTCCGGTGCGAAGAGATCCAGCAGGCTGGCCTTCACCGGAAACGCCAGGGTGGCGGCACCGACGCCCAGGCCCAGCCCTTTCAGGATGCGGCGACGATCCTGATAGACGGTTTCCGGCGTGACATCCTGTTCGGTGGGGTGATGAGAAGTACGGCGCTTGATCAACATGAAAAAACTCCCGGGACGATGAGGTTGACAACCATAAGACCCGCCCCGGCCGAGTTTTATTTCACACAGAATTACATGAGTTGGTAAAGGGGCAGTGCCTTGGCCATGGTACCGGCCAGGAAGAGCACTACGAACACCAGCAGAGGAACGATCACGTTTGGCACCATCAGACTCACTCCATGAGCAGGACAGGGCCTCTAATTATGGAACAAGGTCTGCGGCGCCTCCAATGAATTTTTTTCGCGAGCGCAAGCGTATTCCAGAGTTGCAAAGAGTGATCGGGATCACACACAATCCGGCCCCCGCTTGCTGCCGCTCTACCGCGGAGTAGGCTGCCTCCTTTTCCGGATTCAACCACTGAGAGTCACGCCATGAGCCCACTGTTCGCCATCGCCATCACGACCGGGATCCTCTCCGCCGTCTGGGGTGGACTGGCCGCCGCACTCGGTCTCATCTCCTGGGTAGGCTTCCTCGGCTGCACCAGCTACTTCGCCTCGAGTGGCGGTTACAAGGCGCTGTTGCAGACCTTGCTGTGCAACACCACCGGCATGCTGTGGGCACTCCTGCTGATCCACGGGGAGACCTGGTGGGGGGCCGGCATGGCGGGTTATCTGATGACAGGGGTGGTGGCCACCCTGATGTGCGTGCAGGCCAGGCAGCAGTGGCTCGCCTACATTCCCGGCACCTTCGCCGGTTGCTGTGCCACCTTCGGCGCCGCAGGCGAGTGGCGGCTCATTCTGCCCTCCCTCATCATCGGCGCCCTGTTTGGCTATCTGATGAAGGCGAGCGGCCTCTGGCTCTCCCAGAAGACCCTCTCCACCGACGGCGTCAGCGACCCGGCCTGAGCCTGAGCCTGAGCCTGGCAAGGTAACCGATTCGGTCGGAAACCAGAGGGGCGGCCCGTCATCGACGG
>NZ_JBFODF010000034.1:0-112431 GCF_040908165.1 Aeromonas sp. R6-1 | reverse complement strand
TTGGTGAGGTGTCCGAGTGGCTGAAGGAGCACGCCTGGAAAGTGTGTATACGGCAACGTATCGAGGGTTCGAATCCCTCCCTCACCGCCAAATTGCAAAAAAACCGACCTCATGGTCGGTTTTTTGCTTTGGGGAAGCGTCATCAGCTCATCTCGAAGAGGGGGGTGAGAACCCTCGCCGGGTTCGAGCAGAGCAGCTTGCCGGGATGAACGGCCGCAGGCCGCCCCGAAGGGGTGAGCCACGCAGTGGCGAATCATCCCTCCCTTACCGCCAAATAAAACAAAAGGCCCCGTCGAAAGACGGGGCCTTTTGTTTATCAAGGGCTGGTTTGACACTTCTCTGTGGCCGGTCTCAGACCGCTTGCTCAGGCCAGCTTCAACATCGGCATCTGTTCGCGTTTGTCACAGTGCGTCAGATGGACCCGGCTGGTCAGGCGGGTCAGCAGCTCGTAGGGGATGGTGCCTATCTTTTCGGCCACCTGTTCCACCGGCAACCCTTCCCCCCACAGCGTCACCTCGTCTCCCACCTTGTCGCTGGCCGCCGGCCCCAGATCGACGGTGATCATGTCCATGGAAACCCGACCCACGATGGGTACCCGGCGGCCATTGATCAGCATGGGGGTCCCTTCGGGTGCCATGCGGGGGTAACCATCGCCATATCCCGCGGCCACCACGCCGAGGGTAGTATTTCGATCCGCCACCCAGTGCCCCCCATAGCCGACCGCTTCGCCCTGCGCGCAGGCGCGGGTGGCGATGAGCTGGCTCTTGAGATTCATGACCGGGCGCAGGTCATGGTCGGCGGCAAGCTGACCGGCAAACGGGGAGGCGCCGTAGAGCATGAGGCCGGGTCGGATCCAGTCGCTGCGCGATGCCGGCCAGGCGAGGATGCCGGCGGAGTTGGCCATGGTTCGCTCGCCCGGCAGATGAGCAGAGAGGCGGTTGAATTCCTCGATCTGCAGCCGGGTGGCCTGGGTATCCTGCTCATCGGAGTGGCTGAAGTGCGTCATCAGATGGAACGGCTGCACCACGTTGCGACAATGGCTCAGCCGCTCGATGAAGGCGGGCAGCTCCAGGGTGCGCAGCCCGAGCCGGTTCATTCCGGTATCGAGCTTGAGCCACACCTTGATGGGGGCGGGCAGACTGGCCTGCTCGAGCAGTGCCAGCTGCTCCCAGGTATGCAAGGTGGTTTGCAGTTCGTGTTTCGCCAGCAGCGGCAGCGCCTCGGCACTGAAGAAGCCTCCCAGCACCAGAATGGGCTTGGTGATGGCGTTAGCACGCAGCACCAGCGCCTCCTCGACCCTTGCCACCGCATAGGCATCGGCCTGGGCGAGGGCGTGGGCCACCTGCAGCAGCCCATGGCCATAGGCATTGGCCTTGAGTACCGCGATGATCTTGCTGTGGGGGGCATGGCGGCGCACCACGGTGAAATTGTGCTGGAGTGCATCGATATCGATGCTGGCCGTAACTGTGTTCATCATGGGTCGGGTGTCTGCTCGATGAGTAGTTGGCTGATGGTTTCAATCCCGATCCGGTGATCCTGGCTGCCGGGACGAGCAAACGGGGGTCACTGAATCATGTTTTTTATATGCTTTAAAATGTAAAAAGATGTTATCAGTTGTTTTTTTGTTGGTAAATTATGTGGCGAATAGGAATGCGTAAATGCGCAAAATACGGAATATTCCTCGGTATAAATTTCCCTGCCAACGCTTTCTCTGGCTCCCTATCGGGCAATATTTATCACTGGTTTTTCCCCTTAAAACGGGAGGGGGATCGAGCCGTTTTCGCACATTGTTGGCGGTTTTTCGCACCGGCTGCGTGCAGGTGGGGTTGCCGACCCCTGGCCAAGGTGCGGGGAGGGGCAGGTGCATGGCAGAGGAGAAAAGCAGGCTACCAGCTCCATGGGGGTGAAGGTGGAACTGCCGGATTAAAGAGGGCATCTCGTCGAACCGGCGAGTGGTGTACGCCACCAAGAAAGCTTGTGGCCGGCTTGGTGGCGCACGCGGCCGGAGAGACAGGTCATCCGTGGCCAGGGATGGTGAAGCATGGATGTGGGCCGGTTAATTAATCAAGCGGCGAAGATCAGCCTTGAACAGCAGGGCGGGTTATTTCTTAAAAGCTGATAATAAATATCGTTTGCGCGTTCATTTTGGTTGGTGACATATAATTAAATAAAATTTAATGGTATATGTTTTTAGCTACTTTTGACGCGGAAAAAAGCCTGTAACTGGTAGCATAAATATTGGATCAAATAGTGTGACAACGCTTTCATTCTGATTATTTAACATCACGAACTAACGGGTAATTTAAATGAATTAAATTCAATAACACGCAAAAATACCCCCTAGTGGGTATTTTGGTAGCCCACGCCATGCTTTCTAAGTCTATGCTATATATGGATTTTTTAAATCCATGATGATGAGTTTTCTATTTGAATAATGTTCCGTCACTTGATGGAGATCAACATAAAGGGGGAAGGGGAGGCATAGCATTCCCGCAATTAAGCATTTGTCAAACAATGCTCACTGACGGGAATAAGAAGAATGGTCGAGGATACTTTTTTATCGGCTCATGGAATTAATCGCCGTGACTTTATGAAATTGTGCGCCGGGATGGCCGCAACCCTTGGATTAAGCCAGCATGCCGTGGCCAAGATGGCCACCGCGCTCACCAGCCCCGAGCGGCCACCGGTGATCTGGATAGGGGCGCAGGAGTGTACCGGTTGCACCGAGTCGCTGCTGCGCGCCACCCACCCCACCATCGAGAACCTGATCCTCAACACCATTTCGCTGGAGTACCACGAGGTGCTCTCGGCGGCCTTCGGTCATCAGGCCGAAGAGAACAAGCACAATGCCATCGAACGCTACAAGGGCAAGTATGTGCTGGTGGTGGATGGCTCCATCCCGCTTAAAGATGGCGGCATCTACTGCATGGTGGCGGGTGAACCCATCGTCGACCATATTCGCCGCGCTGCCAGTGATGCCGCCGCCGTCATCGCCATCGGCTCCTGCGCCGCCTGGGGCGGGGTGCCCGCCAGCGGCGGCAACCCGACCGGTGCCGTCAGCCTGGAGGAGGCCCTCGGCAACCTCGGTACGCCGATTATCAATATCCCGGGCTGCCCGCCCAATCCCCACAACTTCCTCACCACGGTCGCCTACTACATCACCTACGGCAAGCTGCCGGCGCTCGATGCCAAGAAGCGGCCGCTGTTTGCCTATGAACGGCTCATCCACGAAAACTGCGAGCGCCGTCCGCACTTCGACGCTGGTCGCTTCGCCAAGGAGTTCGGTGACGAGGGCCACCGTCAGGGCTGGTGCCTCTATCACCTGGGCTGCAAGGGGCCGGAGACCTACGGCAACTGCTCGACCCTGGAGTTCTGCGACGTGGGCGGCGGCATCTGGCCGGTGGGCATAGGCCACCCCTGCTATGGCTGCAACGAGCAGGGAGTGGGGTTCAGCAAGGGGATCTTCCAGCTCGCCAAGGTGGAGAATCCCACCCCGCGGGTGAACAAGCCCGACGTGGCCATCCAGGAGGGAGGACACATGTCGCCCACCGCCACCGGCCTTATCGGTGGGGCGCTCGGGGTGCTGGTCGGGGTGAGTCTGATGACGGTGCGCGAGCTCGGTCGCCAGCAGAAGCGCCATGAAGCCGGGCAGCACTCATCACGGGAGGAGTGACCGTGAACAGACGCAACTTCCTCAAATTCGCCTCCGTCGGTGCGCTGGCGGCGGGCACCACCGTCTCCGGCACTGCCCTGGCTGCGGCCGAGAACAAGCCGCCCATTCCCGGTGCGCTCGGCATGCTCTACGACTCCACTCTCTGCATCGGCTGCCAGGCCTGCGTGGCGGAGTGTCAGCGCCTCAACGGCAACCCGGCCAATCCGGCCGGGGAAGCAACCTGGTCCAACAACGACAAGCTGAGCCCCTACACCAACAACATCATTCAGGTGTGGAAGAGCGGCACGGGTGAGCACAAGGATCAGCTGGTGGATGGCTATGCCTACATCAAAAAGCAGTGCATGCACTGTGTCGATCCCAACTGCGTCTCCGTCTGCCCGGTGCAGGCGCTGACCAAGGATCCCAAGACAGGAATCGTCCATTACGACCCGGACGTCTGCACCGGCTGCCGCTACTGCATGGTGGGCTGCCCGTTCGACGTGCCCAAATATGACTACGACAATCCGCTGGGGGCGATCCACAAGTGCGAGCTCTGCAACCAGAAGGGGCTTGAACGGATTGATCAGGGCAAATTGCCCGGCTGTGTCGAGGTGTGCCCCACCGGCGCCGTCATCTTCGGTACCCGCGAGGCGCTGATGGCCGAAGCTAAGCGCCGGCTGCTGGCCACCCCGGGCAGCGAATATGCCTACCCGCGCCAGACTTTCAGCGCCAACGATCCCTACCTGCATGAGGTGCCCAACTACCAGCCTTACGTCTATGGCGAGAAGGAGGGGGGCGGTACCCAGGTGCTGGTGCTGGCCGGGGTGCCCTACACCAAGCTCGACATGCCTGACTTGCCGGAGCTCTCCTCCGGGGCGCGCTCCGAGCACATCCAGCACACCCTCTACAAGGGGATGGTGCTGCCGCTGGTGGTGTTGACCGGGCTCTCGGTGCTCATTCGCCGCAACACCAAGGACCATCAGGATGGCGACGATCATGACTCGCACGCGGGCCATGACAAGCGATCGGGAGGCAAGGATCATGAGTAATCACAAGGCACATCCACTGGGGGGCAGGCTGGTCAGCTGGCCGGTCATGGTGCTGGCGCCGTTCGTCATCCTGTGCGGCATGCTGATCCTCAAACGCCTCATCTTCGGGCTGGGCTCGGTCACCGATCTCAACGGGGGTTATCCCTGGGGGCTCTGGATCTCGTTCGATCTGCTGATCGGCACCGGTTTCGCCTGCGGCGGCTGGGCGTTGGCCTGGGCGGTCTACGTCTTCAACCGGGGCGAGTATCACCCCCTGGTAAGGCCGGCCCTGCTGGCGAGTCTGTTTGGCTACTCGCTGGGGGGCCTCTCCATCACCATCGACGTCGGCCGTTACTGGAACCTGCCCTACTTCTACATTCCGGGTTTCTTCAACACCTCCTCGGTGCTGTTCGAGACGGCGGTCTGCATGACCATCTACATCGGGGTGATGGCGCTGGAGTTTGCCCCCGTGCTGCTGGAGAAGTTCGGCTGGAAAACCTCCATGGCGCGTCTCAACAAGATCATGTTCTTCATCCTGGCGCTGGGGGCCCTGCTGCCCACCATGCACCAATCCTCGATGGGCTCTTTGATGATAGTGGCGGGGGAGAAGATCCATCCGCTCTGGCAAAGCTACGAGCTGCTGCCGGTCTTTTCGCTTCTGACCGCCTTCATCATGGGCTTCTCCATCGTGGTGTTTGAAGGCTCCCTGGTGCAGGCGGGGCTGGCGGGGCGCGGCCCCAACGAGAAGTCGCTGTTCTACAAGCTGACCCAGGTGATCGACATCTTCCTGATCCTGTTCGTGGCGCTGCGCTTTGCCGAGATCGTCATCAACGACAAGTCGGAGTATCTCTCCCAGTGGAATCGCTACGCCTTGATGTTCTGGAGCGAGATCGCGCTGATGATCTTCCCGCTGCTGGTGTTCCACTGGGACAAGAGCCGCCGCGATTCGCGCATGTTGTTCCTGGGGGCCCTCAGCATGCTGCTGGGCGCAGCCCTCTGGCGACTGGACTACTCCCTGCTCGCCTTCAACCCCGGCAATGGCTACCACTACTTCCCCTCCGCGGCGGAAGTGCTGATCTCCCTGGGCTTCGTCGCCATCGAGGTGTGTGCCTATTTGCTGCTAATCCGGCTGCTGCCGGTACTGCCATCACTTGAACGTGTTCACCAAGATTATCAGGCCCGAGGGAAAGCCAACGTATGAGCCAACGTATCACCATAGACCCCATCACCCGCATCGAGGGTCACCTGCGTATCGACTGTGAAATCGAAGGCGGCGTCGTCACCAAGGCCTGGTCGTCCGGCACCATGTGGCGCGGGATGGAGGAGATCGTCAAGGGCAACGACCCGCGCGATGCCTGGATGATAGTGCAGCGCATCTGCGGGGTGTGCACCTCCATTCACGCCATCGCCTCGGTGCGGGCGGTGGAGAACGCGATCGGCGCCAAGGTGCCGGTCAACGCCCAGTACATCCGCAACCTGATCATTGCGGCCCACAACATCCACGATCACATCGTCCACTTCTATCAGCTCTCCGCGCTGGACTGGGTGGACATCACCGCGGCCCTTGGGGCCAATCCGCAAAAAGCGGCGGACATGCTCAAGGGGGTATCGACCTGGTCCCTCAACAGCGCCGACGAGCTCGTCAAGGTACAGGAGAAGATCCGCGCCCTGGTGGCGAGCGGCCAGCTCGGCATCTTCGCCAACGGCTATTGGGGCCACAAGGCGATGAAACTGAGCCCGGAGGTGAACCTCATCGCCGTTGCGCACTATCTGCAGGCACTGGAGTGCCAGCGCGATGCCAACCGCATCGTCGCTATCCTCGGTGGCAAGACCCCCCACATCCAGAACCTGGCGGTGGGCGGGGTGGCCAACCCCATCAACCTGGATGCGCCGAGCGTGCTCAACCTGGAGCGGCTGCTCTATGTGAAGAGCTTTATCGACCGGCTCGGCGAGTTCATCGAGCAGGTCTACAAGGTGGATGCCGCCATCATAGCCGCCCACTACCCCGAGTGGCTGAACCTGGGGCAGGGGGCCAGGCACTACCTGAGCGTGCCGGAGCTGCCCACCGACGGTGACGGCGGCAGCTTCCTGATGCCGGGCGGCTACATCGAGAACGGCGATCTGGCGGGTTATCGCCCCATCGAGAGCCATCAGGATGCCTGGCTGATGGATGGCATTGCCGAGAGCAACAAGCACGCCTGGTACAAGGATGACGCCCCCCTCAAGCCCTGGGAGGGCAAGACCGAGCCCAACTACACCGGCTGGCAGGATGACGGCAAGTACTCCTGGGTCAAATCCCCCACCTTCTACGGCAAGGTGGTGGAGGTGGGGCCGCTCGCCGACTTGTTGGTCAAGCTGGCTGCCAAACACCCGGAGACGGTGGCGCACTTCGATCAGCTGAACGGCCTCTACAAGGCGCTGACCGGTTCGGCCATCAAGACTGAACAGCTGCACTCCACCCTGGGCCGCATCATCGGCCGGGCGGTGCGCTGCTGTGTGCTCAAAGACACCTTGTCTCATCAGTGGAAGGCGCTGGTCGACAACATCGGCAAGGGGGATGTCAGCGCCTACATCAAGACCGAAATCCCGGCGGACAAGGAGTTTCGCGGGGTGGGCTTTGAAGAGGCACCGCGCGGTATGCTCTCCCACTGGGTAGTCATCAAGGGTGGCAAGATCGAGAACTATCAGGCGGTGGTGCCATCGACCTGGAACTCGGGCCCGCGCAACTTCAATGACGAGCCCGGCCCCTACGAGCAATCTTTGGTAGGCACCCCGGTGGCGGATCCCGCCAAACCACTGGAGGTGGTGCGCACCATCCATTCGTTCGACCCCTGTATGTCCTGTGCGGTGCACGTGGTGGATACCCAGAGCGGCGACGTGACTCAGGTGAAGGTGCTGTGATGAACACCCTGATCCTGGGCGTGGGCAACCTGCTGTTGAGTGACGAGGCGATCGGAGTGCGGATCGTCGAGGGGCTGGGGCGCAACTACCGCTTCGCCCCCGGCATCGAGCTGCTTGATGGCGGCACCGCCGGCATGGAGCTGCTCGAAGCGATGGCCAGTCGTGACCACATCATACTGGCGGACGCGGTGCGCAGCGGTAACCCGCCGGGCACAGTGGTGACCCTGAAAGATGAGGAGATCCCGACCCTGTTCGGTCGCAAGATCTCCCCGCACCAGCTAGGGCTGGCGGACGTGCTCTCGGCGCTGCACATGACGGGGGAATCCCCCAGGCGGCTCACCCTGATCGGGGTCGAGCCCGAATCCCTCGAACCCCGCATCGGCCTCACTCCCGTGGTGGCGGCGGCGCTAGGGGAGGCGACGGATCGGATCTTGACCCTGCTGGCCAGTGTCGGTGCCCCAGCCATCCCGCTCTCTGAGCAGGAGAAAGCTGAACAAGCGCGGGAGGGCACATGGCGCAATCCATTGTGAACGAGGTTGAGAGAGTGCCGGAAATATTACCGGAGACGGCGCAGGAATTTGCCGGTTTTGCCACCAACCCCGCGCCCTTGTTGGTAGCCCAGTATGAGCGGATCGCTCGCGAAGAGATGCAGGCGTTGCCCTTCTATCACCCGGACATGCCAATCGCTGCGGAGTGCGTGTTGTTTGAAGACCAGTGGCTCGGCTGTGTGCTCACCCCCTGGATGCTGAGCGTGGTGGTGTTGCCGGGGCCGGATCAGCTCTGGCCGGTGCGCAGCAGCGAGCGGCTCGCCCTGCAGCTCCCCTGCGGCAACCTGACCTTTATGGTGGGGGCATTGTCCGAGACGGGGCAGTTGCTGGCCTGCTCGCTCATGTCCCCCATCGACCCGCATCTGGGGGCCGACGAGGGGCGTGCGCTGGTGAGCAGTACCCTCAAGATGCTGCTTTCGCTTCCGGTGCAGCAGGGGGAGGGCGGCATGAACTTGAGCCGGCGCCGCCTGTTCAGCGGCCGGCGTGGCGACCCTGTTGGCGACACCCAGCGCTAGGTCTCATCTGCAATCAGGTTTAGAATAGGGGCCGTTTTGGCCCCTCACTCGCTTCTGTCGTGCCCCTGTTTTTCGATAGTGAGTGGTAAAACGAATAAGGGATCTTATGACCATTCAATGCTTTGGCTGCCACTCAGGCAGCAACGCCGGCCACCGTAAAGGCCTCTCTGTCACTGCGGCCGCCTTGCTGGCCCTGCTCTCGGGCGGTTTCTCTACCATGGCGCTGGCGGCCCAGCCCGTCCCCGCCGAACTCAAGCTCGCCATCGGCAGTGAGCCCACCGAAGGGTTTGACCCTCTGCTTGGCTGGAGCCACGGCAGCTACCTGCTGCTGCACAGTCCGCTGCTCAAACAAAACGCCGATCTCAGCTGGCAAAACGTGCTCACCCAATCGGTGACCCCGAGCAAGGATGGCAAGGGGTGGCTTATCCGCCTCAAGCCGAACCTGACATTCTCCAACGGCGCGCCGCTTACCGCGGAGGATGTGGCCTTTACCTACAACAGCGCAGCCAAGGGTGGCGGCAAGATCGACATGGGCAACTTTGTCTCGGCCAAGGTGCTCTCGCCCACCGAGGTGGCCATCACCCTGAGTGCCCCCCAGAGCACCTTCGTCAACGTGCTGGGATCTTTGGGGATAGTGTCGAAGAAGGATTACGACGCAAAAGCATATGCCCAAAAACCGGTCGGTGCCGGCCCTTACCGGCTGGTGAGCTTCCTGCCCGGTCAGCAACTGGTGGTGGAGGCGAACCCCTATTACGCCGGCGGCAACAATGACTTCAAACGGCTGGTCTTTGTCTTTATCGATGAAGAGAGCGCCTATGCCGCCGCCCAGAGCAGCCAGCTCGATGTGGTGCGCATCGCCCCCTCGCTGGCGCCTACCGTGCCTGCCTCCCTCAAGCTGTGGGTGCGGCCGAGTGTGGAGAACCGCGGCATCGTCTTCCCCATTCCTGCTGCTGGTAAAAATGATGCCAAGGGTTATCCCATCGGCAACGACGTGACCTCGGACGTAGCGGTGCGCCGCGCCATCAACTACGCCATCGACCGCAAGCTGCTGGCCGACCAGCTGCTGGAAGGGCACGCCATCCCCGCCTACAGCGCGGTAGAAGGCTTGCCCTGGCTGAATAAAGCCACCGCCTTCAAGGATGGCGATGCGGCCCACGCCAATGCCCTGCTCGACGAAGCGGGCTGGAAGATGGGCAGTGACGGCATTCGCCACAAGGGCGACCTGCGCGCCGCCTTTACCCTCTGGTACACCAGTGGCGACAGCACCCGCCGGGATTTGGCGGAAGCGGTGCGGGCCATGCTCAAACCCATTGGCCTTGAGGTGAGCCTCAAGTCCGGCAGCTGGGAGCAGGTGGAGCGGGAGATGCACGCCAATCCGGTGCTGATGGGGTGGGGGAGTCTGGATCCCATGGAGCTCTATCACCACTACCAGAGCGGCTCCGGTGGCGTGGAGTTCTACAACCCGGGCTACTACAGCAATCCGGTGGTGGATGGCCACCTCAAGCAGGCGCTGGATGCCCCGAACTGGCAGGCGGCCGTGCCGTTCTGGCAGCAGGTGGAGTGGGATGGCAAAACCGGCGCCGGAGTGCAGGGAGATGCCGCCTGGGCCTGGCTGCTCAATGTGCAACACACCTATCTCGCCAACCGTTGCATCGATCTTGGCAAGGGGGCGCCGGAAATCCACGGTAGCTGGTCACTCCTCAACAACCTGCAGGATTGGCGGTGGACGTGCCGTTAAGTTCGTCCTTGAGTCATTCAGGTTATCTGTTGCTAAAAGCCCTGCTGCGTCTGGCAGGGCTGTTATGTCTGGTCTCGGTCGCCACCTTTGTGCTGCTGAGTTACTCCCCCATCGACCCCATCAAAGCCTATATCGGCAACGATCTGCTCCATGTGCCGCCGGAGCAGTACGCCCGCATCGCCGCCCGCTGGGGGCTGGATCAACCGCTCTGGCTGCGCTACTGGCACTGGTTTAGCCAGGTGCTGCAGGGGAATCTCGGTTACTCCATGCTCTACAACGCACCGGTGGGTGAGGTAATTGGCCAGCGCTTTGCCGCCTCCTTCCTGCTGCTGGCGGGTGCCTGGCTGCTCTCCGGCTTTTTCGGGATTTTGCTGGGCCTCTGCGCCGGTCGCTATCTCAATCGCTGGCCCGATCGCCTGATTTGCCGCTTTGCCTACCTGCTCGCCTCCCTGCCCACCTTCTGGGTCGGCCTGTTGCTGCTTGCCCTGTTTGCGGTGCACTGGCCACTGTTGCCGGTCTGCTGCGCCTGGACGCCGGGGCTTGCGGCCGATGAGGTTGATTGGGCTATGCGAGCGCGCCATCTGCTGCTGCCAGTGACTACCCTAGCCCTGCTCGGGGTAGGCAACATTGCCCTGCATACTCGGGGGCGGGTGGCCGAGGTGCTGGCGAGCGATTTTATTCGCTACGCCCGCGCTCAGGGGGATGGTGGCTGGCCCATGCTGCGCTTTCACGTGCTGCGCCATGCCCTGACCCCAGCCATCTGTCTGCAGTTTGCCTCGCTAGGCGAGCTGATCGGCGGATCGCTCTTGGCAGAGAAGGTCTTCTCCTACCCAGGGCTCGGCCAGGCGACGGTAGATGCAGGGCTGCGGGGGGATATCCCCCTGCTGATGGGCATAGTGCTCTTCTGCACTCTGCTGGTCTTTTTGGGCAACACGGCGGCTCGGGTGCTGCTGGCCCGCATCAACCGGGGCTGGGAGGGCGAGTATGCTGTTTAATCCGCTCCCCTCCTTGCTGCGGCTGGGTTTTGCCCTGCTCGGATTGGCGCTGCTGGCCACTTACGGCTGGAGCCTCTCTCATCAGGATGTGCCGATGGATCTGCTGGCGCGCCAGCAGCCCCCCTCGCTGACCCACTGGTTCGGGACCGATCAGATGGGGCGGGATCTATGGTTGCGGGCCTTTCAGGGCACCCTCACCAGTCTGGAGCTGGGCATCAGCACGGCGCTCTGCAGTGGCCTGCTGGCCATGGTGGCGGCAAGCGTGTCGCTCATCCATCCCAGATGCGATGCTGCGGTGCGAATGGTGATCGACGCCATGCTGGCGCTGCCCCATATGCTGCTCTTGATCCTTATCTGCTTCACCGTGGGGGGCGGCATGCGCGGGGTGATCCTGGCGGTGGCGCTCACCCACTGGCCCAAGTTGGCGCTCATTCTCTGCGCAGAAGCGCGGCGGATCGCCTGCAGCGACTATGTGGTGCTGGCCCGCTGTCAGGGGATGGGGGCGCTGCGTAGCTGGCGCATCCACCTGCTGCCGGGGCTGTTGCCCCAGTGGTTTATCGGCACCTTGCTGATGTTTCCCCATGCGGTGCTGCACAGCGCGGCCTTGAGCTTTCTCGGTTTTGGGCTGGCGGCCCACGAGGCCTCGCTGGGCCTGCTGCTGGCCGATGCCCTGCGTTATCTGGCCGGTGGCGGTTGGTGGCTGGCCCTATTCCCCGGCCTGATGTTGTTGCTGCTGGTGTTGCTGTTTGATCAGGCTACCCGCGCGTTGCAACAGCTGTTGTGGCACAGGAGTGAACCATGCTGAGTTTTGATCAGGTGACTATAGAGGCGGCCCACTACTCCTGGCTGGGGCGGCGCAGCTGGCAGCCTTTGCTGACCGATATCAGCCTGCAACTGGCGCCGGGGGAGATAGTGGCGCTGGTGGGGGGGAGCGGTGAGGGCAAGAGCCTGCTGCTGCAAAGCGCCCTGACATTGTTGCCGGACAACCTGCGCATGCGCGGCTCCATCTCCCTTGATGGCGTGCCCCTGTGCGATGCCAGCCGGGCCAGACTGCGCGGCCACACCCTCTGCTATGTGCCGCAGGGGGTGAGCGCCCTCAATCCGCTGCTGACGGTGGAGCGTCAGCTGGGACGTGCGGCACGCCTCTGCGGCCAGAATGGTTCTCGCGAGCGGCTCGGCGAGCAGCTGCTGCGCTACCAGCTGCCCGCGACCACCCTGGACAGATTCCCGCGCCAGCTCTCCGGCGGCATGGCCAAGCGCATTCTGGCCTGCACTGCGGCGCTTGGCGGCGCCCGCTACATTCTGGCAGACGAGATCACCGCCTGGCTCGACGAAGGATTTGCCTGCCTGCTGCTCGGCCAGTTGCGTGAATTGGCCAATCAGGGCAGCGGTATCCTCTGGGTGACCCACGATCTGGCGCTGGCAGCGCGCTTTGCCGATCGCATCGTGGCGCTGCATCAGGGGCAGGTGAGCGATACCCTGAGCTGCTACCATCTGCGCCAGGGGCTGGGGAGCGAGATGCTCAGAGCCCACTGGCAGGCGCTGCCGGAGTTCAATGCGCTCTTCTCTGCGCCGAAGGTTTCATAATGTTGGAAGTACGAAGTCTCAACATCGCCCAGGGGGAACGTCCCCTCTGGCAGGGATTGTCACTGACGGTGAAAGCGGGCGAACGGCTCGGTATCTCTGCCCCGAGCGGTTATGGCAAGACCACGCTGGGGCGGGTATTGGCGGGTTGGCAACCGGTTGGGGCCGGCGGGCAGATCCTGCTGGATGGGCAGCCAGTACCTGAACAGGTAAAAGGCTATCACCCCATCCAGCTGGTGCCCCAGCACCCGGAACTCACCTTCAATCCCTATCGCACCACCGGGCAGGCGCTCTGGGATGTGTGGCGCCCCGATGAGGTCATGCTGGCCCGCTTTATGGTCAAACCTGAGTGGCTCGGTCGCAAACCCGGCCATCTCTCCGGTGGTGAGCTGGCCCGCATCGCGCTGCTGCGCGCCCTTGATCCCCGCACTCGTTTGCTGATTGCTGACGAGGTCACCGCCCAGCTGGATCCGCAAATTCAGCGCCAACTCTGGCGGGAGTTGATGGTTGAGTGCGAGCAGCGCGGGCTTGGCATGGTCATCTTCAGTCACCAGCAGGCATTATTGCGCCAGATCTGCCATCGGGTGCTGCGCTTTGGTGAGGAGACGGCTGAGCAGGAGGCGATGTCCCGTAGCGTGGCCTGAGGATTGGCTTCCCCCTCATCCCCAGCCCTTCTCCCGCAAGGGGAGAAGGGAGCAGACGGTGCCATTTCGTCAGGCTCAGGGTTTAGGGTTTGGAAAATCTCGGAGTTTGACAATAAGGCTGGTTGTTATGCTCGAAGCTCCCCTGAGGGGTTTGAGGGCGTCGTATAGTCGCGGCATCCACAAACCGGTTCCCTCTCCCTGGGGAGAGGGTCAGGGTGAGGGGACGCGAGTATGAGGCGCGGGCCATTCGGTATAGAGAGAACGCCTGATAAGGTTTGTAAATAAAGAGAGGGAGGCATTAGCCTCCCTCTCTTGTTTTCTACCGTTATCAGCGGTGTTTAACCGGTTCAGGCACTGGCCAGCCAGTTCAGCCAGGCATCCATCCCTTCGCCTGTAGTGGCGCTGACCTGGATCACCTGAATATAGGGGTTGACCCGTTTGGCGTTCTCGATGCCACGGGCCACATCGAAGCTGACGTAGGGCAGCAGATCGATTTTGTTGATCACCATCAGCTGGGCGGCGGCGAACATGTCCGGGTATTTCAGAGGCTTCTCTTCCCCCTCGGTGACGGAGAGGATTGCTACCTTGTACTTCTCGCCGAGATCGAAGCTGGCGGGGCAGACCAGATTGCCGACGTTTTCGATAAAGAGGATGCCCCCTTCATTGGCGGGCAGCTGGTGGCAGGCATCGTGGACCATCTTGGCGTCCAGATGGCAGCCCTTGCCGGTGTTGATCTGCACGGCAGGGACACCGGTGGCACGAATGCGATCCGCATCGGCGCTGGTCTGCTGATCCCCTTCTATTACCGCGCAGGGGCGCTTGTCGGCCAGCTGGCGCAGGGTTTCACACAGCAGGGTGGTCTTGCCTGAACCCGGGCTAGATACCAGGTTGAGCACCAGCTGGGCTGCCTCGTCGAAGTGTTCGCGGTTGTGGGCCGCCAGCGCATTGTTCTTGGCCAGCACATCCATCTCGATGGCAATCAGCTGGCGCTGCCCCATGCCGGGCACCGACAATCCCGCTTCCCCTTTGCCGTAGTGCAGATCACCCTGCTGATGGTCATGGTCATGGTCATGGTCATGGTCATGGTCATGGTCATGGTCATGGTCATGGTCATGGTCATGGTTGTGATCATGGGGATGCGCGTGGGAATGGCCGTGGTCATGAGAGTGGGCGTGATCATGGTAGTGGTCATGTTCGTGGCCGTGCTTATGAGGGTGATCATGATGATGACCATGCTTGTGGCCGTGGTCATGGGTGTGATCATTCCCGTGGGCACTTGGCTGAGCCGCCAGGAGGGCGGGAGCCATGCCATGGTAGTGGTGATGGACATCTCCCTGATGGTGATAGTGGTGGTGAATGATCAGGGTGCGCGGCGCACTCTGCTCGTGATCATGATGGTGATGGGCGTCATGAGCATGATGATGGTCGTGTTCATGACCATGTTCATGGTGATGTTCATGTTCGTAATGATGCTCATGATCGTGCTTATGGCCGGCGATCCGCGCCTGGCCGCATCCGCATACGCTACACATATCAACTTACCTCGATGTCGGTGATGCGCAGGCTATCACCCTGCGCGACTCGTAATTTGTATCCGCCACACCCGGGGCAGGCCTGCCCCCGTTCGGTGAGGGTGACCGTCTGGTTGCAGTCGTAACACCAGGCCTCTGCCGCCTGGTGTTGAAAGTGCAGTTGGGCGCCTTGGGCCACGGTGCCCTTGGCGGCAGCCTCGAAACAGAAGGCAATGGTGTCGGGGTCGACGCAGGAGAAGCTGCCGACCTCGAGCCAGAGGGCGGTCACCCTGGTAAAGCCCCGCTGGGTGGCCTGCTCGGCCGCCAGATCGATGGCGGCCATGGCCAGAGACATTTCGTGCATGGTGGCTCCTTAACCGATATGGGGAGGAGCAGTGACTCCTCCCTGTAATTGACGGAACGGCATGGTTGCTCAACAGATCCGCGGCAGCAGCTCCCCCTGCGGCAGCTCCAGATAACGGCGGCTGCCCCAGGGGTTGTTGAGGATCACCTTGTGATGCTCGCTCGCCTGCGCCACGCCGATCTGGCTGGCGGCGGAGTTGAATTGCCGCAAGATGCCCAGCGCGTCCTGCGCCTGTTCGGCAGGCAGGGCCAGCACCATGGTCCCCTCGTTGGCGAGATCATGGGGCTCGAAACCGTAGAGCTCGCACAGGCCGCGCACCGGATCGCACACCGGAATGGCGGACTCCTCCAGCTCGATGGCAACGCCGGAGGCGCTGCTCCACTCGTTGAGCACGGCGGCAAGGCCACCGCGGGTGGCATCGCGCAGGGCGTGAGGGGTAATCCCCGCTTTTAGCAGCGCTTCTACCAGCGGCCAGAGGGTGGTGCAGTCGCTCTTGAGATCGGAGCCCAGTTGCAGGGCGTCACGGGCCATCAGGATGCAGGCGCCGTGGCTGCCGATATCCCGCGACACCAGAATGGCGTCACCGGCCTTGAGGTTGCGTACCGAGATGCCCCGGCTCTGCTCAGGCAGCTGGAAGGTGCCGACCCCGCTGGTGTTGATAAAGATCTTGTCGGCTGCTCCTTTGGGCACCACCTTGGTGTCGCCGCAGACGATGCGGGCACCGCTGTTGGCCAGCTCTGAGGCCATCGACTCGACGATGCGGGCAAGATCGGCGTAGGGGAAGCCCTCCTCGATGATAAAGCTGCAACTGAGGTATTCCGGTTTGGCCCCCATCATGGCGAGATCATTGACGGTGCCAGCGATGGCCAGCTTGCCGATATCGCCCCCCTCGAAGAACAGTGGCGAGACGGTAAAGCTGTCGGTGGTGAAGGCAACGGGGCCGTTTACCGGCAGCAGGGCGGCATCTTCACCGCGCAGCAGGATCTCGTTGCCAAAGTGGCGAAAGAAGAGCTGATTGATCAGCTGGTTCATCTCCACACCGCCGCCGCCGTGGCTTAACTGAATTTCTCTCATTGGATCCCCATATATCGGTAGTAGGCATTGCAGGCCCCTTCGGAGCTGACCATGCAGCTGCCCATGGGCTGGGTCGGGGTGCAGCCCCGGCCAAAGACGTTGCACTGGTTCGGTTTGGCCAGGCCGCGCAGGATATCGGCGCACTGGCACGCCTTGTGGTCATCGATGGGAGTCTGATTGAGTTGAAAGTGGCGCTCCGCATCGCGCTTGGCGAAGGCATCGCGCAGGCGCAGGGCGGAGGCGTTGATATCCCCCAGACCTCGCCAGCGAAAGTGCTCGCGGGTCTCGAAAAAGCGCTCGACCAGCCGCTGGGCGGCTTTATTGCCGCTGGCGGTAACGGCGCGGCTGTACTGCACCTCCAGCGCGTAGCGACCCTCAACTTTCTGGCGCACCATCATCAAGAGCGCCTCCATCACGTCCACCGGCTCGAAACCGCTCACCACCACAGGCACCTGATAGCGATCGACGATGGGCAGGTAGATATCGGCGCCGGTGATGACGCTGACGTGAGAGGGGCCGATAAAGGCGTTCACCTTGGCAACGCCGTCGGCCATCACAGCGTGAATGGCGGGCGGCACCAACACATGGTTGATATGAAACAGGAGGTTCAGGGCCCCTTGCTCTTCAGCGGCAGCCAGCAAGGCGGCCGTCATCGGGGTGGAGGTCTCGAAACCGATGGCGAAGAAGACCACGGTTTTGTCCGGATTCTCTTTGGCGATACGCAGGGCATCGAGGGGGTCATAGACGGGGCGGATATCGCTCCCCTTGGCGCGCTGCTGTGCCAGCGTGCCCCTGGAGCCCGGCACCCGGATCATGTCCCCCAGGGTGACCAGAATGACGCTGGGCTGGCGGGCCAGCTCGATGGCCTGATCGATGCGCTCTTTTGGCATGATGCAGACCGGGCAGCCGGGGCCGTGGACAAACTCGATGCTGGCTGGCAGCAGCTGGTGCAGGCCGTACTTCATGATGGTGTGGGTATGGCCGCCACACACCTCCATCACCCGCAGCGGTTCGGGGAGTAATTTGGCCAGTTCGGTGATTTGGGCGGCGAGGGCGCGGATCACCTCGGGCTGGCGAAAGCCCTGGAACAGGTCATTCAAGGTCAGCATGGCAAGATATCCTGTTTGGGCATCAGGGCCACCATCTGGCGGAAGCTCTCGAGGCTGGCCTGCGCCTCCGCTTCGTCAATCTTGCTCATCACAAAGCCGATATGGAGCAGCACATAGTCGCCCACCTGGAGGGGCTCTTCGAGCAGCATGCAGCTGACGCGCCGCTGCACCCCCAGGGTGTCGACAGTGACGCAGTTATCTTCGGGGTGCAGTTGCACCACCTGAGAGGGGATGGATAGACACATGGATTTCAGGACTCCGACAAGGTGGCACAACCGGCTGTGGCAGGCGGGTGCGTGGCAAGATGGTGGATGGCAAACCAGAGCTGACCGGCGGCGATGCCACCGTCATTGAGCGGCAGGGTTTCGCTGGTCAATACCTGCCGACCGGCGGCTTCGAGAGCGGGCACCAGCTGATCCATCAGCACCCGGTTTTGAAAGACGCCCCCCCCGAGCGCCACCGGATAGCCGGGGAAGCGTTCGGCAAGGGCGATGACCAGATTGCTGATGGCGCGGATAAAACCGGCGGCCAGGCTGGCGGTGGCGGTGCCTTTGCGCCGCGCGCTGACAAGGGTATGGATCAGCTTGGCCCACTGGATCTGCAGTGGCCCCTCTGTTGATTGGCTGAGATCAAAGGCGAGGGGGAAGGGCTGTTCATCGGGGGTCAGCTGCAAGGCGGCCGCCTCCAGCAATAGCCCCGCTTCGCCCTCGTAATCCGGGGTGTCGATCACCCCCAAGAGCGCCGCCACCGCATCGAACAGTCGACCTATGGAGCTGGTGTAATGGGCGTTGCGACCGAGATGCCAGAGCTGGTGCAGGTTGCTGATCCGCTCAGCGGGCAGTTGTTTGATCGCCGGAATATCGAGGGCGCTGATCTCCTCCACGCCATAGGATTCAAACAGTAGCCCCAGCAGCTGGCGCACCGGCTCGCGAATGGCCGCTTCGCCGCCGATCAGCTTGAAGGGGGCAAGGTGGGCAACCCGCTCAAATCCCTGAACGTCTGCGATCAGCAGCTCGCCGCCCCAGAGGGTGCCGTCATCGCCAAGGCCGGTGCCATCGAAGGCAACCCCCAGCACCGGGCCCGTGATCTCATGTTCGGTCATCACTGCCAGCAGGTGGGCGTGATGGTGCTGCACCTCGAGGTGGGTGGCACCCTGATGGCGGCAATAGCGTTTGGCCCACTGGTGGCTGAGATAGCCCGGGTGGCGATCCGACACCAGCAGTTCGGGGTTGAGATCGTAGAGATCGCGAAAGGTCGCCAGGGTCTGCTCGAAGTGCTCCTGCATCGGCAGGCTGTGCAGATCGCCGATATAGGGGCTGTAGATGCGCTGGCGGCCGAAAGCCAGCGCCAGCTGGTTCTTCTGCTGCGCCCCGACCGCCAAGAGCGGCACCCTGACCGCCTCTTGCAGGCTGGGGGTGCAGGGGGCATAGCCCCGGGCCAGCCGCAAAGTCTGGCGTCGCCCGCCTGCCCACTGCACCAGACTGTCGTCGCACGGGTGCAGGATGGGGCGGTTGTGATCCAGGATGCCGTCAATCTCGCTGCCGAGTTCCCTGACTACTGCCTCGCACTCGATAAGGATCGGGCTGCCGCGACCATTGGCGCTGGTGGCCACCAGCGGCATGGCGCAGGCATCCAGCAGCAGTTGATGGAGCGGGGTATAGGGGAGCATGATGCCAAGGTAGGGGATGCCGGGGGCGATCCCCTCGGCCAGCGGCGCCGCGCTATGTTGGGATTCTGAGTGCCGATCATCGTTTTTGCGTTTGCGCAGCAAGGTGATGGGTCTGGCCTGAGAGGCGAGCAGCTGCCATTCTTCTTCGCTGCCGGTGACATGCAGTCTGGCCTCGGCAAGGGAGCCCATCATCACCGCCAGCGGCTTGCGCGCGCGTCGTTTGAGTGTTCGCAATCTGGCAACACTCTGCTCATTGCGGGCATCACACATCAGGTGATAACCCCCCATGCCCTTGACCGCAATCAGCGCCCCCGCCTGCAGGGCGCGGGCAGCTTCGTGCAGGGCCTCTTCGAGTTCGGCCAGCGCATTTCCATTGCCGCTGCGCCAGCTGAGATGGGGCCCGCACTCGGGGCAGCTCACCGGCTGGGCGTGGTAGCGTCTGTCCAGCGGGTTTTCATAGGCCGCCGCGCAGCGCGGGCACATGGCAAAGTCGGCCATGGCGGTATGGGGTCTGTCGTAGGGGAGGCTGCGGATGATGGTGTAGCGCGGGCCGCAGTGGGTGCAGTTGGTAAAGGGGTAGTGGTGGTGGCGATCGCTTGGATTGGCCACGTCCCTGGCGCACGCCTCGCACATTCCCTGATCCGGCGAGATGGCGACAGTGGCGGCGCTCTGCTGCTGGCTCGCTTTAATTCGAAACTGGCCATGAAATTGGCCATCGAAGTCGGGATCATGAGCAAGGGGCAGTTCCCGCTCGCTGAAATGATCGATGCGGCTAAGGGGCGGCGCCAGTTCCCGCAGTTCGCGGGCAAAGCTGGCGAGCTGCTCGGCGGAGCCTTCGGCGCCGATGGTGACGCCGCTCGCGTCGTTCAATACATAGCCGGCAAGGCCGTGGCGCAGCGCCAGCCCATAGACGAAGGGGCGAAAGCCGACCCCCTGCACGATGCCGTCGAGATGAAACTCGCGGCGCAGTCGAAGGCGTGTCGACGTGGTCATGGCGTCATCCAAAGAGGGGCCAGCGCCCCTCCCTGATAACCGGGGGGCAGGGAACCCTCCCTCATGACAGGGGGGTTGGGGAGGGCCGACAGGGGCGGCCATCCGGCGATCATCCAGGGGGATGTCATGCGATATCGAACTCCCATCTGCTGGCCTGCCGCCACGGCATGGGCCATCGGGTGCAACGAACGGGGGCAACGGGCTGCGTCGCGATAGAAGGGGCGTAGCCTTGACAGGCAGAGGAGGCCCTCGCCCTGTCACGGGGGCCAAGTTTACCGGGGCCCTGGTCCCCAATACCTTGATCTCGCCCCGGTTTGAGTGCCAGACGTGACGCTTCTTTGCGATCCTGTGAGGGGCGCCACGCCCCCTTGCGGCTCGAGATTCCGGTCGGAAGAGAGAGGCGCTCAGCAATGAAAGAGGGAGGCGGTTGCCTCCCTCTTGCGTGCCATGACCTTGGGCCCGGTGCCCGCTATCAGATATCCACCTGGGATCCCAGCTCGATGACCCGGTTGGGCGGGATCTCGAACTGATCCGGCGCCCGCAGGGCGTTGCGCTGCAGCAGCATAAAGAGCTTGCCCCGCAGATAGAGGTACCAGGGGCGCTCCTTCATGATGAGGGACTCGTGGGCCATGAAGAAGGAGGTCTCCATCATACGGCAGCTCAGCCCCTCGGCGTTGCAGCGGTGGAAGATCTCCTCCATGTTGGGGGTCTCGCGCCAACCGTAGCTCGCCACCACCCGCCAGAAGGTGGGGGAGAGCTGCTCGATGCAGACCCGACGCACGTTGTGGACACAGGGCACATCCTCCACCTTCAGGGTGAGCAGGATGACGCGCTCGTGCAGCACCTTGTTGTGCTTGAGGTTGTGCAAGAGCGCATGGGGGATGACGTTGACCACCCGCGACAGATAGACGGCGGTGCCCGCCACCCGGGTCGGCGGGGATTTTTCGAGGGACGCTATCATGGGCTCCAGGGAGTTGCCGTGCTCGTTGAGGCGGCGAATAAGCAGGAAGCGCTCGCTCTTCCAGCTGGTCATCAGGGTGAACATGACGGCCCCCAGGGTGAGCGGCAGCCAGCCGCCGGAGAAGATCTTGGCGAGGTTGGCGGCAAACAGCGGGACGTCGATGGCGAGCAGCAGGGCGAAGAGGGTGGCCACCAGCGGCTTGCGCCAGTGCCAGCTGTGGCGGGCCACCGAGCACGACAGTATGGAGGTGAGCACCATGGTGCCGGTGACGGCGATGCCATAGGCCGCCGCCAGGTTGCTGGAGTGCTCGAAGCTCATGATGACGATCACCACAGAGAGATAGAGCAGCCAGTTGATGACCGGAATATAGATCTGGCCGGACTCCTGCTCAGAGGTGTGCACGATGCGGATGGGGGAGAGATAGCCGAGCCGCACCGCCTGCCGGGTGAGGGAAAAGACCCCGGAGATCACCGCCTGGGAGGCGATCACCGTCGCGAGTGTCGCCAGCAGCAGCAGGGGCAGCAGGGCCCACTTGGGCGCGAGCAGGAAGAAGGGGTTGGCGATGGCCTCGGGATTGCCGAGCAGCAGGGCTCCCTGGCCGAAGTAGTTGAGCACCAGGGACGGCAGCACCACCATGAACCAGGCGCGGCGAATGGGGCTCTTGCCAAAGTGCCCCATGTCCGCATAGAGCGCCTCCACCCCAGTGATGGCCAGCACCACGGCGCCCAGGGCAAAGAAGGAGGCGCTCTGGTAGGCCATGAAGAAGCGCAGCGCCCAGACCGGGTTGAGCGCCCCCAGCACCTCGGGGTGCTGGAGGATGCTGCGAAGCCCAAGCACCGCCAGGGTCAGGAACCAGATCAGCATGATGGGGGCAAACAGCTTGCCCACGGCGGCGGTGCCGTGTTTCTGGATGGCGAACAGCAGGGTCAGCACCAGCACCGAGAGCGGCACTATGTAGGCGTCCAGGGAAGGCGCCACTATCTTCAGGCCCTCGATGGCCGACATCACCGACATGGCCGGGGTGATCACCACCTCGCCATAGAAGAAGCTGCCGCCAATCAGCCCCAGGATGATCAGCACCGGCGTCCATTTTTCCGGGGTGTTGCGGGTCGCGAGCGACATCAGGGTGAGTATGCCCCCTTCGCCCGCGTTGTCTGCCCGCATCACGAAGGAGAGGTACTTGACCGAGACCACCAGGATCAGCAGCCAGAAGATGAGGGAGAGAAAGCCCAGGATGGAGGCGGGCTCCACCCCGAAACCGAACTGGCCGGAGAGGCACTCGCGCAGGGTATAGAGCGGGCTGGTGCCGATGTCGCCATAGACCACGCCGATCGCCGCCAGCATGACGCCGGAGAGGGCGGGTTTGTTAGTACAGTTCATGAAATTATCTTGTCAGATTGCCGGTGGCATGGCTGCCAACACAGGGGCCCCGCACTACCGGGAGTTCACGGATAGCCGTTCGGGAGGATCTTCAGGATTGCGATGGGAGCGGGGGTTAGCTGGATATAAATAGGAGGCTCATCATGGACACAGTCTGTTTATCTGCGATTCAGCTTATGATGACACAGAGTCTGTGGGAGTATGTTCAGGTATAAATAATCAAAAAAGACTTTTGAACGAGGTTATTAATTACTCCTTGATTGAAATAGACCCCCGTGCAGCGAGCAAGTGTTTGTTTTTGCTAAGCAGCCATTTTTAGCCAGTCTTTTCAATCAAACGGGTTGAAAAACGGGCGATAAAATGTTGACCAATAAATTATCGGCAGGAGCGACAGAGAGGGAAGGCTTGGGTGGCAATGGAGTCTTCATTTACTACAAAAAGCTCATGAAATAGCTATGGTGCAACGCACGAAGTGAATTTCACCAATCGTTAAGCCAGAGGTATAGTGCACTGTGTTTTTAACAATTTCATATATTTAATAGATTAATTTATAACTGGACGTTTATTATGAACGTATATAAGAGGAAGTGATTGTTTTATATCTTATATATATCTAGTTCGAAATTATCAGGGCTAATGCTACATTCATACATATCGATATGTCTAAGGTGTGGGTTTTTTGATATTATGTCCTTAATCTTGTTTCTTTTATCATCTTCGAATTTAGCTCCAAAAAAAACTGAGTTTATTGAGGCTGGATTGATCCGTATAAAAGCATCAAAATTATTTTTAACTAAAAATCTTTCTGCCTCCTCATTAAATATAAAGGGATAGTTATCAATATCCCCATCATTATTTCCTATAGTGCGTTCCCATTGCGTTTCAAACCACGTACATTCTTTAATGTATTTTAGTTTCCAAAGTATCTCAAGCTGTCTTATAGTTTCAGTTTTTAGCTTGTTAATAGGTCGGCAGAAATTGGCACAACCTAGTGGAATTATAAACCTATGTTCTTTTTCATAACGCCAATGATTACTTTTAGTTGTTAAAAGAGACTTTATAATAGCATTCCTATCCATAAGTGATGAAGTGTTGTTTATGTGCTGAAAGCGGACGTTGTCATAATTAACTATTTGTGGAGTGTTGAAAAAACATGCATCAATACCATATGGGTTATGAAGATGTGATAGTACATCTGTTTTGTAACCAATAACTAAGCCAGTATGGCTATTTGCATAATGAGACCACATTAATATGTTTGTTGGCGTTTCACTCATGGAAATTATACCGCTCGAGGATACACCACTTATTAGGAAAGAGTTCATTAGTTTTATGTAGTCATGAAAAATATCATCCTCAATTTTATTTATTTTCAGCATTTCTTCTATGTGTTTTATTCGTACCCTATTAGGGACTGTGTTTTCAAAGGGATCATTTAATTTGGATGGAATAGCTAGTTTTAATGTTGGGTTAAAAAGATAACTTTCAGGCAGGGAGGAATAATATTTATATAGCATTAAATATATATCTCAATTAATAATGGGAAGAGTATCTGTTAAATAAGTGGTTTATAAATGCTGTCAATGTAACAATTTAAAGATAAAATAGTTACAGAATTAAATGGCTCAGACAAGTGTCTGCACAATGAAAACTTTCTATAAATGTCGAGAGTAAATATTCTTTTGATCTTTATCGCAAAGGCTACCGCACTAGAGTTACATCTCCAGCTTGCTGCGATTAACCTGCGATATTATCTCTATCTGTTCCATAGAAACGGTCTCAACGGAGCTGGTTGTCGCGTGAGTCATACTAATCGGCCAGTGAAAAAACAGAAGGGGGAGCCGTTGAAAACCGGCGCAACGTCATAAATCGGGACCTCAAGAGGGCATTTATTGTTTGGTTTTGTTAAACGATAACTGGTTATCGAATAGAAAAACCAAACAATGTGGGCCTGGTTTCTGGCCGTGCTGGCTTGTCTGGAGGCTGGTGGGGAGTGAGTTGGGGCAATCTGGTAGGGTTTCCCGGTTTCCCCGGAATTGGTTTGGCAATCATGGTGTGATCTGGGTTGTGGGGAGAGGGGAAGGGGAGGTTGCCGCTCAGTGCTGCGCCCCGACCGGGGTGATGTTGGGCCGTCAGGCACTGTGGCGGGATCGGCCATTGGCGCCCGGGGCCGGCTCGGGTATAGTCCTGCGCCAACAAGATAGGTTCGGATGGAGGAGTCGGCACCGCTTCAGGCAAGCGGGTCGAATCACTCCTTCGGCGCGGCGTTAAAGGATATCCCCATGAAATTCAGTCCCCTGCTCGATGAGATGATGAAGGCGCTGCAGGTCTTGCCGGGCGTGGGCCCGAAATCGGCCCAGCGCATGGCGTTCACCCTGCTCGAGCGCGAGCGCAGCGGCGGTCTGCGTCTGGCCTCCCTGCTCAACCGGGCGCTCACCGAAATCGGTCATTGCAGCCACTGCCGCACCTTTACCGAGAACGATCGCTGCGAGATCTGCGCCAATCCCAAGCGCGAGGAGAACGGCCTGCTCTGCGTGGTGGAGAGCCCGGCGGACGTGGCGGCCATCGAGCAGACCGGCCAGTTCTCCGGCCGTTACTTCGTGCTGATGGGCCACCTGTCGCCCCTTGACGGCATCGGCCCCGAGGAGCTGGGGCTCGATATCCTGGAGCGCCGCCTCAAGGAGGAGCAGATCAAGGAGCTGATCCTCGCCACCAACCCCACCATAGAGGGGGATGCCACCGCCTGGTACATCGCCGACATGGCCCGCACCGCCGGGGTGGAGGTGAGCCGCATCGCCCACGGTGTGCCGGTGGGCGGGGAGCTGGAGCTGGTGGATGGCACCACGCTCTCCCACTCCCTGATGGGGCGCCAGCGCCTGAGCTAAAGACACCACGGACCCCACCCCGGTCCTCCCCTTGATAGGGGAGGGAGCAATGGATCTTGCCCCACTCCTCCCTTTGGCAAGGGAGAAAGCAACGAACCCCACCCCGGCCCTCCCCTTGGCAGGGGAGGGAGCAATGGATCTTGCCCCACTCCTCCCTTTGGCAGGGAAGAAAGCAACGAACCCAACCCGGCCCTCCCCTTGATAGGGGAGGGAGCAATGGATCTTGCTCCACTCCTCCCTTTGGCAGGGGAGAAACCAACGAACCCCACCTCAGTCCTCCCTTTGGCAGGGGAGAGCAAGGCTGACCCCGCTATTGGCTCCACGCTCGATCCCAATCTGACCTTCCTCGCCAGACAGGGGACGACGGTGCACCTCCCCGTTATGAAGGGGGAGGCCGGGAGGGGGTTGCCTGTGTGGGCCAAGCGAGGGGCCGGTGTGCAATTTTGCTCTCAAGTTTGCACGCAAGCCCCTTGATATTTGAAAGGCCAACCCCATCTAGCTTGGGAATCTGTTCAACCCGACGTTTTGAGGACTGGTCGATGACCCAAAGTGTTCACGCCGAAACCCACGGCTTTCAGACTGAAGTCAAACAACTGCTGAGCCTGATGGCTCACAGCCTCTACTCCAACAAAGAAGTATTCCTGCGCGAGCTGATTTCCAACGCCTCCGATGCGGCGGACAAGCTGCGCTTCAAGGCGCTTTCCGATGCCTCTTTGTTCGAAAACGACGGCCAGTTGCGCGTGCGCCTGGTGGTGGACAAAGAGAACAAGACCCTGACCATTTCGGACAACGGCATCGGCATGACCCGTGACCAGGTGATCGAGCACCTGGGCACCATCGCCAAGTCCGGCACCGCCGAGTTCTTCAAGCACCTCTCCGGTGACCAGGGCAAGGATTCCCAGCTGATCGGCCAGTTCGGGGTGGGCTTCTACTCCGCCTTCATCGTGGCCGACAAGGTGACCGTGGTCTCCCGCGCCGCCGGCACCGCGCCGGAGCAGGGCGTGCAGTGGGAATCACAAGGGGAAGGCTCCTTCACCGTGGCTGACGTGACCAAAGCCGGTCGCGGCACCGACGTCATCCTGCACCTGCGCAGCGATGAAGAGGAGTTCCTGGACGACTGGCGCCTGCGCTCCGTGGTCAGCAAATATTCCGACCACATCAGCGTGCCGGTGGAGATGTTCAAGGAGGGCACTCCGGATCGGGAAGAAGACGGTGAAACCATCGTCGGCACCCCGGGGGAGTGGGAGCAGGTCAACCGCGCCACCGCGCTCTGGACCCGCAACCCGAAGGACATCAAGGACGAGGAGTACCAGGAGTTCTACAAGCACGTCGCCCACGACTTCGAAGATCCGCTCCTGTGGGGTCACAACCGGGTGGAAGGGGCCCAGGAGTACACCAGCCTGCTCTACATCCCGGCCCGCGCGCCGTTCGATCTCTACAACCGCGAACAGAAGCACGGCCTGAAACTCTATGTGCAGCGCGTCTTCATCATGGACGACGCCGAGCAGTTCATGCCGACCTACCTGCGCTTCGTGAAAGGGGTGCTGGACTCCAACGATCTGCCGCTCAACGTCAGCCGTGAAATCCTGCAGGACAACAAGGTGACCGCCTCCCTGCGCAAGGCCTGCTCCAAGCGCGTGCTCACCATGCTCAACAAGCTGGCGAAAGAGGATGGCGAGAAGTACGCCAAGTTCTGGAGCGAGTTCGGCAATGTGCTCAAAGAGGGCCCGGCCGAGGATTACGCCAACCGGGAAGAGATCGCGAAGCTCTTGCGCTTTGCCAGCACCGCCGGTGAGGGCGAAGCCCAGACCGTCTCGCTCGAGGATTACGTTGGCCGCATGAAGGAAGGTCAGCAGAAGATTTACTACATCACCGCCGACTCTTATGCCGCTGCCAAGAACAGCCCGCACCTCGAGATCTTCCGCAAGAAGGGCGTCGAAGTGCTGCTGATGTGGGAGCGGGTGGACGAGTGGCTGATGAGCCACCTGACCGAGTTCGACGGCAAGCAGCTGGTCTCCGTCACCCGTGGCGAACTGGATCTCGGGGATCTGGAAGACGACGCCTCCAAGCAGGCGCAGGAAGAGGCCGAAAAAGCCAACGCCGGTCTGGTTGAGCGGGTCAAGAAGAGCCTCGGTGAAGCTGTGAAAGAGGTGCGCGTCACCCACCGTCTGACCGACTCGCCGTCCTGCATCGTCACCGACGCCCACGGCATGAGCACCCAGATGATCAAGCTGATGCGCGCCGCCGGTCAGCCGGTGCCGGAGCAGAAGTACATCCTGGAGCTCAACCCCGACCATGCCCTGGTGAAGAAGCTCGGCACCATCGAGGATGAGAGCCTGTTTGGCGAGTGGGTCTCCCTCCTGCACGAGCAGGCCCAGCTGGCGGAGCAGGGCGGCCTCAATGATCCGGCGAGCTTCGTCTCCCGTATCAACCGTCTGCTACTCCAGGCGTGATGTGATTGTGATTGGCCCACTGCATGACAGTGGGCTTTTTTTTGGCCGTTCCTCTCTGGTGCGCTGCTGCATTTTCAATCATTTTTCGTGGTCGTCGTCTGCGTCTTTGGTCGCAGAGACGGGGCGGGAGTGTGGTGATAATCTGGCCACTCACACGGGGCGAGCTTGTTAATACGGGCGAAAACGTGTAGTTTTTTGCCTTCTCAAGAATTGAATAACCAATCAACTAGGAGCGTGTATGCGCATTGTTCTGTTGGGAGCTCCGGGCGCCGGCAAGGGTACCCAGGCTCAGTTCATCATGGAAAAACACGGTATTCCGCAGATCTCCACCGGCGACATGCTGCGTGCGGCGATCAAGGCGGGTACCGAGCTGGGCCTCAAGGCCAAAGCCGTGATGGACGCAGGTCAGCTCGTCTCCGACGACATCATCATCGGCCTGGTCAAAGAACGCATCGCGCAACCGGATTGCGCCAACGGCTTCCTGCTGGACGGCTTCCCCCGCACCATTCCCCAGGCGCAAGCCATGAAGGATGCCGGTGTGACCGTGGACTTCGTGCTGGAATTCGACGTGCCGGACGAAGAGATTGTCAAGCGCATGAGCGGCCGCCGCGTGCACTCCGGCTCCGGCCGTACCTACCACGTGGTGTTCAACCCGCCGAAAGTGGAAGGCAAGGATGACGTGACCGGCGAGGATCTGGTGATCCGTGCCGACGACGAAGAGACCACAGTGCGCAAGCGTCTGGATGTCTACCATCAGCAGACCGCGCCGCTCATCGGTTTCTACGGCAAAGAAGCGGAAGCGGGCAACACCCGTTACGTCAAGATCGACGGCACCCAGCCGGTGGATCTGGTCAGCCAGCAACTGGCCGCCATTCTCGGTTAAGCCATTCAGGGCCGGCAGGACGCAGCCGTTCGCCGGTTGGCGACGAGGGTGAGAAAAGGGTCCATACCGGGCCCTTTCTTGCATTCCATTCCCACGACACAGAACGACAGGATGCTAACGTGACCACGAAAACCGGGATCTTGCTGGTCAATCTGGGTACCCCGGCCGCGCCGACCACGGCGGCGGTCAAGGCGTTTCTCAGCCAGTTTCTGCACGATCAGCGGGTCGTCGACCTGCCGCGCTACCTCTGGTGTCCCTTGCTTCACTTCATCATCCTGCCGACCCGCTCCCCCAAGGTGGCCAAGCTCTATCAGCAGGTGTGGACCGAGCAGGGCTCCCCCCTGATGGTCATCAGCCAGCAGCAGCGCGCGGCCCTGGAGCACGAGCTCAAGCGGGAAGGGGTCGAGGTGCCGGTGGCGCTCGCCATGACCTATGGCGCCCCGTCGTTGGCCGATGGCTGGCAGGCCCTCAAGGCCCAGGGGGTCAACCGGGTGATCCTGCTGCCGCTCTATCCCCAGTATTCAGTCAGTACCACCGCCTCGGTGTTCGACGCCTGGGCCAGGGCGATGAAAACCGAGCGCAATCTGCCGGTGGTGCGGCTCATCCGCGATTACCATGCCCACCCGGAGTACATCCAGGCGCTGGCCATGAGCGTGCGTCGCCACTGGGAGCAGCACGGCCAGGGGGAGCATCTGCTGATGTCCTTCCACGGCATTCCCGAGCGCTACGAGCGGGAAGGGGATCCTTATGGTCATCAGTGCAGGCGCACCGCCGCCCTGCTGGCGGAGGCGCTGGGGCTGTCCCCGGAGCAGTGGACCGCGAGCTTCCAGTCCCGCTTTGGCAAGGAGGAGTGGCTCAAGCCCTACACGGACCTGACCGTGGCCGACTTGCCCTCTCGCGGCGTCAAGCGGCTCGATGTCATCTGCCCGGCCTTCTCGGCGGATTGCCTCGAGACCCTGGAGGAGATCCAGGTGCAGAACCGGGAAATCTTCATGGCCGCCGGTGGCGAGCAGTTTGAATACATCCCGGCCCTCAACAGCGATCAGGCCCATATCCGCATGATGGTTTCCCTCATCTGTCGCGAGCTGGCATGATGGCCGTTCTCATCCGGTGCCCGACGTGGCGGACGTTCGGATTCAACGATAAAGGAGTGTCCTGATGATGCATATCACGCTGATTTACGCCGGCCTGCTCGGGCTCTTGTTCCTGCTGCTCTCCTTCTGGGTGGTCAAGCGCCGCGCCCAGTTCAGGGTGATGATAGGGGAGGGGGAAGCCCCCGAGATGCTGGCCGCGATCCGCGCCCACGGCAACTTTGCCGAGTACGTGCCCCTCACCCTGCTGCTGATGGCCCTGTGCGAACTGGCGGGGGTCGGGGCGCTCTGGCTGCACCTGGGCGGTGTGCTGCTGCTGGTGGGGCGCATCCTGCATGCCATCGGCATCCAGATCCCCCGGGCTCCCAACATGCCGCGCCTCTTCGGCACCCTCTTCTTCTGGCTGTCGCTGGGGATTTTCTCGGTGCTGGCCCTGGTGCAGGGGCTCTCGGCAAGCTGAATGTCATCCCGCAACACCACCCCGCCACGGGGTGGTTTTTTGTGGCAGACAAGTCAAACGTTTTCCTCGCAAGCCCTTGTCTATACTGACCTCAAAATTCAATCGTGCGACTTTTCGGCGTGGTGGATTGTGTTAAAATCCCGCCCCTCTTTTCCCCAGAGCACAGAAGATTGCCATGAAATTTCCCGGTCAGCGCAAGTCCAAACACTACTTCCCGGTCGACAGACGTGATCCCCTGATCCCGCAGAACTCCCAGCTCACCGAACTGGGCAAGGCCTATGTAGTGGGCATCGATCAGACTCTGGTGGATATCGAAGCCCATGTGGACGAAGACTTCCTGAACCGGTACGGCCTGAGCAAGGGCCACTCCATGCTCATCTCCGACGAGGTGGCGGAGCTGGTCTACGACGAGCTCAAGGCCAACAACATGGTGGTGAGCGAATTTGCCGGTGGCACCATCGGCAACACCATGCACAACTACTCCGTGCTGGCGGACTCCCACTCCATCCTGCTTGGCGTCATGAGCCAGGACATCCGCATCGGCAGCTATGCCTACCGCTATCTGTGCAACACCTCCTCCCGGGTCAACCTCGACTACCTGCAGCCGGTGGACGGCCCGGTCGGGCGCTGCTTCACCTTCATCACCGAAGGGGGAGAGCGCAGCTTTGGCATCAACGCCGGCAAGATGGATCACCTGGATGTGGACCACATCCCCGAGACCATCATCAAGGAGGCCTCGGCCCTGGTGATCACCGCCTACCTGGTGCGCGGCGCCGACGGCACCCCCATGAAGGAGGCCGCCATGGCCGCGGTGCGCTATGCCCGCGAGGCCGGGGTGCCCGTGGTGCTGACCCTGGGCACCCGCTTCGTCATCGACGAGAATCCCCAGTGGTGGCGCGATTTCATCAGCGAGAACGTGACCGTGCTCGCCATGAACGAGGACGAGGCGGAGGCCCTGACCGGGATAAAGGATCCCCTCGGCGCGGCCGACAAGGCGCTGGACTGGGCGGACATGGTGCTCTGCACCGCCGGCCCCATCGGCCTCTACATGGCGAGCTACACCGACGAGGACTACAAGCGCGAGACCACCCACACCCTGCTGCCCGGCGTCATCCCCGAGTTCAACATGTACGAGTTCAGCCGCCCCATGGCCCGGGACAAGTGCCGCAAGCCTGCGCGTATCTACTCCCACATCTCCCCCTACATGGGCGGCCCGGAGAAGATCAAGAACACCAACGGGGCAGGGGACGGGGCGCTGTCAGCCGTGCTGCACGACATGGTGGCGAACGCCTACCACCGCATGAACGTGCCGAACTCCGCCAAGCATCTCTCGGAATTCCTGACCTACTCCTCTCTGGCCCAGGTGTGCAAGTACGCCAACCGGGTGAGCTACGAGGTGCTGGCCCAGAGCAGCCCGCGCCTCTCCCGCGGGTTGCCGGAGAAGGAAGACAGCCTGGAAGAGGTGTACTGGGAGCGGTGATACCTCTTCCTGTCGACCACGAGAAAGGGTGCCACTGGGCACCCTTTCTTGTTTTTGGGGCTGGATCATGTTTTTGGCATCGCTTTTGCTGACATCGTGGACAGCCCGCGTCGCGGCGGCATACCTTGTGTTAAGGATATGTAGCTGCTGCGGGGCGAGGGTATGTTGAGACAATGGAGTATCGGTCGGCGTCTGTCGCTGGTGACCCTGATGGTGCTGGCGCTGCTGGGACTGCTGCTGTTCTTCTGCCTGCAGATCTATCAGCAGGGGCTGATGGGGGAGAAGAGCCGCCAGACCCAGGCCCAGGTGGAGACCGCCTACAGCCTGGTGGCAGGGCTGGAAGCCAGGGTACGCAAGGGGGAGCTGGACGAGGCGAGCGCCAAGGCCGAGGCGCTGGCGCTGATCAAGGGGTTGCGTTACGGCAACGATGACTACTTCTGGATCAACGACAGCCACCCCACCATGGTGATGCACCCCATGAAACCCGAGCTGGACGGCAAGGATCTCTCCGGGGTGGAGGACAAGCAGGGGCTCAGGCTGTTCGTCGCCTTCGCCGATCTGGCCCGGGCCCAGGGCGCGGGGGAGGTGGCCTACTACTGGCCCAAGCCGGGGGTGGACGAACCGGTACGCAAGATCTCCTACATCAAGCGCTTCGCCCCCTGGGACTGGATCATCGGCACCGGCGTCTATGTGGACGACGTCGAGGCCCAGTACCGGGAGGTGCTGCACACCCTGCTGGGGATCGGGCTGGTGCTGGCCCTCCTGCTGTTTGCCGTGGTCGGCCTCATTGTGCGCAGCATCGTCGTGCCCCTCTCCCGCTCGGTCTCGGCCCTTGGCAACATCGCCAGGGGGGAGGGGGATCTGCGGGTACGTCTGCCGGAGTCGGGGCGTGACGAGCTGAGCCAGCTCAGCATCAACTTCAACCTCTTCGCCAGCCAGATGGCGCAGCTGGTGGCCCGCAGCCAGCAGATAGCGGATCAGAACCGGGTGCATGCCCACCAGCTGGCCGAGGTGGTGGAGCGTACCGGCGCCATCGTCACCGGACAGGAGCAGGATACCCTGCGGGTGGCCAGCGCCATGGAGCAGATGACGGTGAGCAGCCGTGAAGTGGGCCAGCACGCGGCCCAGGCCGCCGACGCGGCGGATTCGGCCCTCAATCTGGCCCAGCATGGCCGCGAGGTGGTGGTCCAGACCCGGGAGTCCATCAGCCAGCTGGCGGACGAGATGGTGGAGACGGTACAGGCGGTGAGCCGCCTCGAGCAGGAGACTCAGCAGATTGGCTCCGTGCTCGACGTCATTCGCGGGGTGGCGGAGCAGACCAACCTGCTGGCCCTCAACGCCGCCATTGAAGCGGCACGGGCCGGGGAGCAGGGGCGCGGCTTTGCGGTGGTCGCCGACGAGGTGCGTACCCTGGCGACCCGCACCCACAGCTCCACCGACGAGATCCGGCAGATGATCCAGCGGCTGCAGGAGGGGGCCGGCAAGGTGGTCAGCGGCATCAGCCAGTTGCAGCAGCTCTCCCGCGCGACGGCGGACAGGGCCGGCGATGCGGATGTCGCCATCAATGCCATCGATGGATCCGTCCACACCATTACTGCCATGAATGGGCAGATTGCCACGGCGGCGGCGGAGCAGAGCCGGGCGGCGGAGGAGATCAACCAGCGGCTGGTGGCCATCACCCAGCTGGCGGCGGATGCCCTGGCCCAGAACCGGCTGACCGAGCAGGCATCCGGGCAACTGGCGCTGGCCTGCGACGAGCTGGGGGCCCTGGTGGCGAAATATCGCATCTGACGGCCTTTCTCCCCGCTTTTTCGGGATAAGGCTTGAGTCTGGGGGGCTTTTGGGACACCATCTGCCCCATTCTCGGCCAGCCCTGGCCGACAGCCTGCCATTGCTTTGCAAGAGAGAGACCCCATGAGCAAACTAACTGACAATCTTGACGCCAATTTCCAGCTGTTCATCGAAGAAGTCCGCGAGTCGGGTCAGGTGTGGGGTCTGCGCTACGGTGAAGACTGGGTGGTGTGCCGCTCCGCCGAGTTCGAAGATGCGGACGTGATGCCGCTCTGGTCCGCCGAAGGAGATGCCCGCCTGCACTGCGTGGACGAGTGGGCGGATTACGAGCCGGAAGTGATCGAGCTCGAAGAGTTCCTGGACATCTGGATCAACGATCTGGACGAGGATGACGTGCTGGTCGGCCCGAACTGGAACGCCGATCTGGAAGGTCAGGAGCTCGAGCCCATCGAGCTGGCCAAGGCGCTGGTGGAACTGGACGCCTGAGTCAGCCGTGCTGCCGGATTGTGATGAACCGGCCCCCTTCGGGGGGCCGGTTTTTTTATGGCCGCCATGGGCCATGAAAAGGCGATTTGCCTTTGCACCCGTCCCGGGGATGGGTCATCATCAACCCTTTGCCGATCGGGAGGTGCCATGTTTGTCTTTGACGTGACCACGAAGGCGGGGGCGCAGGGGAGGATCCAGGTGCAGGCGCTGGACTGGAGCCAGAGCGGCCCGGTGAGCTTTCAGTGTGACAGCGACGAGCTGGCCCTGGTGCTGCTGAGCGGGTGCCGCTGCGATGCCGTGGGGTACTTCAATCTGCTGGGGGGCTGCAAGCCGCTCTACGTGGAGCAGTGGCTCACCTATTTGCAGGAGCGTGGCCAGCTGGAGAAGGTCACGGCCCGCCAGGAGAGCCCGTCCCAACCCGATTACCTGACCCGGGCCGGGCTGGCGGACGACGAGCTCAATGCCCTGCTCGGCCAGATCTACAAGGTGGCCGGGTTCAACCGCCTGCAGATCAACCGCTACCTCAAGCATCGCCACAACCCGACCATGCTGGCGACCCGTTACGATCAGAAGGAGCTGGAGCGCTATCGCCAGCTCAACGACATCATTCTGACCCTGTTGAAGCTGAAACCGTCTCCGTGAAGATCCCCATCTGACCGATCTCCGGCCCCAGCTCCTGGGGCCGGGCGATGAGGTAGCCCTGCAAGCCGTCCACATACATGCTCTGCAGCATCTGCTTCTGGCCTATCTGTTCCACCCCTTCCGCGATCACCAGGCAGCCCATGCGATGGGAGACGTCGACGATCATCCGCACGAACTGCTGGTTGGTGAGATCCTGCTCCAGCTCGGTGATGAGACCGGGGTCCAGCTTGATGTAGTCGGGTTTGAGCTCGCGAAACAGGCTGAAGGAGCCGATCCCCTTGCCGAAGTTGCAGATGGCCGAGCGGCTGCCGTGGCGCCTGAGCAGCTCGAACAGCCGCCTGGACCCGGTCAGGTTGCGCTCCAGGTGCTCCTCGTCGAGCTCGAACACCAGATTGGCCCCGATGTCGGGGTCTTTTTGCAACTGGTGATCCAGCCAGATGAGAAAGGCGCTGTTTTGCAGCAGGGAGCCCGGCAGATTGAGACCCCATCGGCTGTTGTGGCCTCCGAAGGCGCGGTATTGGCGGATGACATGGCGGATCACCATCTGGGTCAGGCGCAGTACCATGTCCAGCCGCTGCGCCATGGCGAGCAGGGTATCGCTTGGCAGCACGGTGCCGTCGCTGCTGCTGAAACGGGGATAGATCTCGTGGTAGGCGAGCATGCCGCGATGTAGGGGCTGGATGGGCTGGCAGGTGAAGCTGATGCTCTCCTGCTCCAGCAGATCGGTCAGCACCTGGGTCCAGTGACGCTGACCCTGCACCTCGACCACCTCGTCGTTCTGCTGGATGGCCCAGCCATTGACCACCTCTGTCTGGGCACGGGCCAGCGCGAGATCCGCCCGGGCCAGAATGGCCTCTATCTTCTGCTCGCTGCTCAAGCGGGTCATGCCCGAGTAGGCGGCGCTCTCGAGCTCGTGATCGTGCTGATAGCGATCGAAGGCGAGCTTCAGATCCCGTCCCAGCAGATGGGGCGGGATCTGGGCCAGGGGAGGCAGCAGGACGGCAAAATCGGCCCCCGAGATGCGATAGACCCGGTGGCCCGGGAAGCGGCTGACGGTGTGGCTGATGAGGGCGGCGATGTCCCGGATGTAGGCATCCCCGGACTGGAAGCCGCGCTGGGCGTTGAGGGTCCCGAGCTCGGTGGCGCGGATGAGCACCAGGATGGCGGTCTGGGTGTTTTCCTGTTGCAGCAGCTCGGTCAGATCGCGCCGGAAGGCGTGGCGGTTGCCAAGGCCCGTCATCTCGTCCCGGGTCGCCTGATTGTGCAATTCGGTGATCTGGCGGTGGGCATCGATCTCGGCCTCATTGAAGGACGCAAGGAGCTGGCGCAGAGCCGTTTGTGCCTGTACGCTGTCGAGCATGGCGGGATCCCGCTGCTGCAGCGCCAGCAGCCAGCGTTGCTCCTGCCTCGCCTTTTCCCCACGGCGCACGCTGTGGGTGAGAAAGAGCTGCAGGGCGAATCCCGTCAGGGTGGTCATCAGGACCAGCAGCAAGGTGAGCGGTGAGGCGGGGGGGCGAGCAGCACTCCCTGCAACAGCAGCATGGGAATGCAGACCAGTGCGCTGACCAGCAGCAGGTTTCCCTCATGTTTATTCAACATCGTTTCATCCTTGATGATGTTCATGATGTAGAAATTCTAACCAAGTCGCTGGCGCAAAACATGAGTACTCACGCAACTCCACGATAAAGCGCCGGCGGAATGCAACTAAATGTGAGTGAAAACACTTTCATGGTCTGTAAAAAAAGCGAAGATGGGTTGAAAACAGCCCCAACAGAGCAGAGGTAGATATGTTGCTAGAACCCGTAGACACCGCCAAAGCACGGCAACTATTGAATCAGAGTATGGCCTTGGTGCTCGCAGGGGGACGGGGCAGCCGCCTGAAGCAGTTGACCGATAACCGCGCCAAGCCCGCCGTCCACTTTGGCGGCAAATTCCGTATCATCGACTTCGTGCTCTCCAACTGCATCAACTCCGGCATCCGCCGGGTGGGTGTGGTGACCCAGTACAAGTCCCACAGCCTGTTGCGCCACCTGCAATCGGGCTGGTCTTTCCTGCGCTACCAGATGAACGAGTTCATCGACTTGCTGCCCGCCCAGCAGCGGGTGGACGAGGTGCACTGGTATCGCGGCACCGCAGACGCCATCTACCAGAACGTCGACATCATCCGTGACTACGGTCCCAAGTACATCGTGGTGCTGGCAGGGGATCACATCTACAAGATGGACTACGCCGCCATGCTGCTGGATCACGTGCGCCTCGGTGCCAAAGTGACGGTGGCCTGTATCGAGGTACCGCGCTGCGAGGCATCGGCCTTCGGCGTGATGGACATCGACGAGCAACGCAAGATCCGCGCCTTCGTGGAGAAACCGGCCAATCCGCCCGCCATGCCGGGCTGTGAGGATCGCTCGCTGGCCTCCATGGGCATCTACATCTTCGAGGCGGAGTACCTCTACCAGTTGCTGGAAGAGGACATCCACAACCAGGAGTCCAAGCACGACTTCGGCATGGACGTGATCCCGCGCATCGTGGGAGAGGGCAAGGCCTTTGCCCACCCGTTCAACATGTCCTGTGTCGGGGCCAAGGAGGGGCAAAAACCCTACTGGCGCGACGTGGGGACCCTGGATTCGTTCTGGGAGGCGAACATGGACCTGGCCTCCGTGGTGCCCGAGCTCGACATCTATGACGAGAACTGGCCCATCTGGACCAGCCAGAACATGTCGCCCCCGGCCAAGTTCGTGCAGGACAGAAACGGCCAGCACGGCATGACCATCAACTCCATGTTTGCGGGGGGCTCCATCGTGAGCGGCTCCTTCGTGCTCAACTCGGTGCTGTTCACCAACGTGCGGGTCCACTCCTTCTGTACCCTGGATCAGGCGGTGATCTTCCCCGGGGTCGAGATCGGGGCTGGTTGCCGCTTGCGCCGGGTGGTGGTGGACAAGGGGTGCAAGCTGCCAGACGGCCTGGTGGTGGGGGAGAATGCGGACGAGGATGCACGCCGCTTCTACCGCTCCGAGCAGGGCATCGTGCTGGTGACCAAGCCGATGCTGGCCAAGCTCGGCTAACCTCGTCGACACAGACAAAAAAAGGGAGCCCTGGGCTCCCTTTCTATTGGTGGTCGATTTATTTCTCGCTGACCAGGGCCTTGCCGGCCATCACCATGGCGGTGCCATGCTTGCCACCGGCGGCGGTCACTTGCGGGACGCCATCTTCGTCGGTGTCGCTGCCGGCCCCCTCGATGACGTTCTCGCCGGAGTCGCCGATCCACTCGGCCATCTGCATGCCGCCGTTGACGGTGCCGCGGAACCAGCTCACGTAGCGCTGGGTCAGCTGTGCCAGCTCCAGCTCGGGTGCCTTCTCGGCCCCTTCGTTGCGCAGGTTCAGCATGGCAGAGCGCAGGGCGCCGGAGATGCCGGCCTGGGTCCAGGGGGTGTATTCACCCTGCTTGCCGGCGAGCCAAGTACCGGCCTTGGCATTGAAGTAGGCCTTGTCGGCGGCGATGAAGAGCTCGCGCGCCGCGGTGCGGTACTTGGCATCCGAGGTGGCCAGGAAGGCGGCGGTCAGGCCGCGGATGGCGGCGAACTGCGCGTCGATGGACTGACCGGCGTCAAGCTTGCCGCCCAGGGTCAGACCGTCATGGACCAGGCCGTTCTTGCCCTTGAGGTTGGCGAGGATGAAATCGGCCTGCTTGCGGACCAGTGCGATCGCCTGCTCACCCTGCGGGGTCTTGAGGTTCAGCTCGCCATTGTCACCGGCGGCGTAACCCACCGGCAGCGCATCCTGGGCGCGCTGGAAGATCTGCAGGGCGACCAGGGCGTAGGCGGCGTCGAAGGTGGTGACGTGCCCGGCCTGTTTGCCAGCCTGCCAGCTGTCGACCAGGGTGCCAGCCTTGGGCTCGAAGTGCAGGGCCAGCAGGTTCTTGAAGGTGAGGTTGGAGAGGTTCAGGGCCAGGGAGAAGGCATCGCTGCCCGCCACCGCCTTGCCCAGATCGTTGGTCTGGTTGGCAGCCGGAGCGGCGGCGAACGGGGCACCGTCAAACACGGCGTGGAAGGCCGGGTTCTGGTTGGTGTTGGCCGTGCGCTGATCGCTGAAGGCGTAGAACTCGGAGAGGGGCCACAGCAGCATCCAGGCGTCGCGCAACTGGGCGGTGCCGTCCACGACCTCCAGCTTGCCGATGGCACCGGCGTCGTTCTTGCTGGTCTCGGTCACTTTCACCTGATGAGGGAAGTAGACAACCCCCTTGGCCGGATCGTACTGCGGGGTGATTTTGGCGCCCAGGGTCTTGCCGTCAAAGCCGAGCTGACCCTGCAGGATGGCGAGCTTGTCGATGGACTGCTCGGTCAGCATCATGCCGTTGAAGCCGTCGGCGGCAGAAACCCCCAGCTTGTGCTTGCCGTCCTGATCCATGGTGGCGGACGCGGCTTCCACCTCTTCATCGGTCTCGGCCACGTGCATGCCCCCCAGGAAATCCTGGGACCACATCACTTCCTTGAGCAGGATGCCGCCCACGGCGGCCGGGACCAGCAGGTTGTCACTGCCGCTCCAGCGCAGGGTGGCGTAGTCGCGGAAGTAGGCGGGGACCTGGGTCTTGACGCTCTTCTCGTTGCCCTTGGCGGTCTTGATGGTGATCTGGTCACCGTTGACCGGGGTGGCGTTCACGGCCTGGGCGAACTCCGGGTTGGCGGAGGCGTAGGGCAGGGAGAGGGGATACATGCCCTGGGGAATTTCATCGGCGGGGAAGCCGACGGCCTCGGCCATGGCCAGTACCCGTTTGCCCAGGTCGGCCAGGGTGCCGCCACGGGCCTGGTTTTGCGGCCCGTTTACCAGATGGGGGCCCATGCCGGACTGGTAGTTGAGGGCGTACATTGCCTCTTCGGAGTATTCATAGGATTCGATGCCGGCGGCGAAGTCGAACGGGGTCGGCTCGTCGGCGCGGTTGGCGTCCAGCACATCCAGATCCAGACCGAGGGCCTCGGCCAGCGGCTCGCCGGAGAGCTCGAATTCGGTGTAGGCCAGCATGTTGGCGGCGGTGTTGAACGTCTTGTCCTCCACCTTGACGGCAGCCTGTGCGGCGCTGCTGAGGAGTGCGCAGGCGATCGCCTGCACCAGTACGGTTTTTCTCATGTCCTTCTCACCATATTGTTGATTTTATTATGACGCTTCTCATGAATCTAAATGAGAATGGTGTGCATTATGGGGCAAAGGGCGGGGCTTGAGAAGAAAAAAACCGCGCCCCGGTGGGGTGAAGAGGAGAGGCGCGGCGGCAGGTGTCACATCAGTTTGAAGGGGATGACCAGTCGGCCCGGCTCCACCTTGAGGGCTTCGACCTTCTCCTTGATCCGCGCCTCGTTCTGGCGGCTGCCATCGAGCCGGTAGACGGGGGTCTGGGAGAGGAACAGGGAGAGGGACTGGTTGAAGGTGGGCAAGAGCGGGGAGAGGGCGGTGCCCACGTCCGCCGGCTCGGTCTTGACGGAGAGCAATTCGAGATCGCGCAGATAGATGGCGCCCTGCTCGGCCACATAGTCCGGGCGTGCCCGCAGGGAGAGGCGGATCTTCATCTGCTGGCTGCCCAGCGGGCTCGCCACCTGCAGCTCGCCGGCGGCATCCAGCTCGACCTTGTCGGCCTGGCTGCGGCCGATGCGGCTTTGCATGTCATCGAGTCGGATCTTGCTCGACATGATGCCGGGGATCCCCAGCTGTTTCTCGAAGGCGACTCGCTCCTTGAGGTACTGGTTGATCTCCCCTTCGCTGACGCTGTACTGGGTCAGCGAGCAGGCCGCCAGCAGCAGGGCGAAGGGAAGCAGAAGCAGGTGTTTCAACATGGGAGGGTTCCATTTTCGGGGCTGTCACAAGAGGTGGCGCCATCTTAGAGGCAAAGCGGGTTGGCCGCCAGTGGGGCCGCCCTGACCGGTTTCTGTCGCATCCCCCATATGGGGATGGCAATCCGTTTTCATTCGAGTAGCTGTTTCCCTTCACCGCCAGCAGGCCCGTCCTGGCGTCATCCCCGACATACCCACAGACAAGCTCCTGTTTTAGCGATGCAAAATCCCATTGACCCCGCGATTTCAAAGCGAGTATTTTACCGCCGCACAAAGTCAAACTGATAATCATTATCATTTTGAATCTTCTTTGAGGGTGTTACGTGAAGACTCGAGTAATGGACAATGGCACACCTGCCGAGGCGAAGATGTCGCCTGATTTCTTGTTTACCTCGTGTCAGGGCACGATCAGTGCCACTGACCTGGGGCAACCCATCACCACCCCCGCCTGTGAATGGCCCCTGCTGGAACAACAGATTGCCAGCGCCTTAGCCGCGGCCAGCGCCGCCGGCCATAGCAATCCTCTGCTGATCGGTGCTTTTGCGTTCGACCCGGCGGAGGCCTCCTGCCTCTATGTGCCCGGCAGCTATAAGCGGGGCGAGAAACTGGCCCCGACAGAGCCGTCATCGGTGACAGCGGCTGAGCAGGCCCCCGAGGCCAACCGGGTCATCTCGGTGCAGAGCACCCCGCCGGCCAGCGAATTTCAGGCCTCGGTCAGCGCGGCGCTGGATGCGTTTGCACAAGGCCGGCTCGCCAAGGTGGTGTTGTCGCGCAAACTCACCCTTACCCTGCACCAGCCTGCCGATCCTAAGCAGGTGATGGCCCGTTTGATGGCCCAGAATCCCCACGCCTTCCACTTCTCCCTGCCGCTCGGCCAGGACCGCCGCCTGCTGGGCGCAAGCCCCGAGCTGCTGCTGCGGGTCAGCGGGGGAGAGGTGTTCACCCATCCGCTGGCGGGCTCCGCCAGACGGGCGAGCGAACCGGCGCAAGACGAGATGGTGGCCCGGGATCTGCTGGCTTCTCGCAAGGATCAGCATGAACACCGCCTCGTGATCGACGAGATCCGCCGGGTGCTGACCCCCCACTGCCGCGAGCTGGCGATCCCCGCTCATCCCTCGCTGATGAGCACGGATACCCTCTGGCATCTGGGCACCCCCATCGCCGGGCGGCTCAATGGCGGCGAGGCATCGGTACTGTCACTTGCCTGCCAGCTGCATCCCACCCCGGCCCTGTGCGGCTATCCCACTGATCTGGCCCGCCAGTTCATCCGCGAGCAGGAGCCCTTCCGGCGCGCCCTGTTCAGCGGCATCGTCGGTTGGTGCGACAGCCAGGGCAACGGCGAGTGGGCCGTGGTGATCCGCTGCGGCGTGCTCGATGGCCATCAGGTGGAGCTGTTTGCTGGCGCCGGTATCGTCGCGGGCTCGGATCCCGCCATGGAGTGGGCCGAGACCGGCACCAAGCTGGGCACCATGCTCAAGGCACTGGGCCTGGATTTGGAGGTGGCGCAATGACGCAGCTTCAATATCTGGGCTGGCAGAGTGGACAGCCGAATCTGGAAGCCCTGGGCCTGAGTCCGGAGGTGGCGCAATGAGCCAACTCAACCGCTTCCTGCCCTATACCCGCTGGCCCGAAGAGTTGGCCCAGCTGTACCGCGCCAAGGGCTATTGGCGCGGCGAGCCGCTGACCGCCATGCTGGCGCGTCAGTGCGAGCTGGCCCCCGACGCCGAGGCCATCCTCTGCGGCGAGCGCCGCTTCAGTTATCGTGAGCTGGACGCCGCCTCGAGCCGGCTGGCCGCGAATCTGGCCCGCCACGGCCTGGGGGTGGGGGATACCGCGCTGGTGCAGCTCCCCAACGTGGCCGAGTTCTATCTGGTGTTCTTCGCCCTGCTCAAGGCCGGCATTGCGCCGGTCAACGCGCTCTTTAGCCACAACCGGCTGGAGCTCCTCTCTTATGCCGAGCAGATCACTCCGAGCCTCTTTGTCGGCTCGCTGGCTCACCCGCTGTTTGCGAGCAAGGGTCGCGAGAGCGAGCTGCTGACAACCATCGGCACCGAGCTGGTGCTGCTGGATGGCGACACAGGGGCGCTGGGGCTGACCCGCTGGTTCGGCGAGGGGGATGAGGGGGTCACCCCATCCGTCTCCTTTGCCCCGACCCCGGCGAACGAGGTGGCCTTCTTCCAGCTCTCCGGCGGCAGCACCGGCACTCCCAAGCTCATCCCCCGCACCCATGACGACTATTACTACAGCGTGCGCCGCAGCAACGAAATTTGCGGCCTCGGCCCCCATACCCGCTATCTGTGCGCCCTGCCGGCACCCCACAACTTTCCCCTGAGCTCCCCGGGTGCCCTCGGGGTATTCGAGGCGGGCGGCACTGTGGTGCTCGCCCCCGACCCCAGCCCCATCAGCTGTTTCCCGCTGATTGCCCGCCACCGGGTCAATCTCACCTCGCTGGTGCCGCCGGCGGTCTCGCTCTGGCTGCAGGCCGCGGAAGCGGATCCCACAGCGCGCACTCAGCTCGAGAGCCTCGACTTGCTGCAAGTGGGCGGCGCCAAGCTGGGGGAGGCGGTGGCCAGCAAGATTGGGCCGCTGCTCGGTTGCCGGCTGCAGCAGGTGTTCGGCATGGCGGAAGGGCTGGTCAACTACACCCGGCTGGACGACCCCGACGAGAAGGTGATCCATACCCAGGGCTGTCCCATGAGCCCGGACGACGAGGTGCGCATCCTCGATGAGGCGGGCAATCCGGTTGCCCCCGGCGAGCCTGGCGCCCTGCACACCCGCGGCCCCTATACCTTCCGCGGCTACTACCAGAGCCCGGCCCACAACGCCCGGGTGTTCGATGCCGAGGGTTTCTACTGCTCCGGCGATCTGGTGGTACAGGATGCCGATGGTTACCTCACCGTGGTGGGGCGGCAGAAGGATCAGATCAACCGGGGCGGCGAGAAGATCGCGGCGGAAGAGGTGGAAAACCAGCTGCTGCACCATCCGGCCATTACCCATGCGGCCCTGGTCTCCATGCCTGACAGCGCCATGGGGGAGAAGAGCTGCGCCTTTATTGTCAGCACGGATCCCGCCTTGAAGCCGCTGGCCTTGCGCAAGTTTCTGCGCGAGCGCGGGGTGGCGGATTTCAAGCTGCCCGACCGTTTCGAAACTCTGGACGCCCTGCCCATGACGGCGGTGGGCAAGATTGACAAGCAGGGGCTGCGGGCGCGCATTGCGCACGCCATCGCCGCCAACCAGCCTCTACAGCATAAAAACTAGTAAGGAATCATGACGTTATGGCTATCCCAACCCTGAACAATTACGCCATGCCCAGCCAATGGAAGGCCAACAAGGTCGACTGGACCCTGGAGCCCAAACGCGCCGCCCTGCTGATCCACGACATGCAGGAGTACTTCACCGCCTTCTATGGCGAAAACAGCCCGCTGATCGCGGCGCTCACCGAGCAGCTGGCCGCCGTGCGCAAGCAGTGCAAGGCCCTCGGTATTCCGGTCTTCTACACCGCCCAGCCCAAGGATCAATCCCCTGAAGATCGCGCCCTGCTCAACGACATGTGGGGCCCGGGTCTCAACAAGCGGCCCGAGCAGCAGCAGGTGGTGGCAGCCCTGCGCCCAGAGCGGGACGACACCGTGCTGGTCAAGTGGCGCTACAGCGCCTTCCAGCGCTCCGAGCTCGAGCAGATGCTCAAAGCGCTGGGGCGGGATCAGCTGATCATCGGCGGCATCTACGGCCATATTGGCTGCATGATGACCGCCTGCGACGCCTTCATGCGCGACATCCAGCCCTTCTTCCTGGCGGACGGGGTGGCGGACTTCTCCCTGGCCGACCACCAGATGGCGCTCGACTATGTGGCAACCCGCTGCGGCAAGGTGATCCGCTGCGAGGAGGTGCTGGCCCTCGCCCCGGCCTCCGCTTCTGCCGCCCAGCCCACCAATCCCTTGCTGACGTATGAGGGGCTCAAGGCGCGGCTGCTGAGTCATATCGACGAGGACGAAGGGGAGTTTGACCCCGACGAGAACCTTATCGACTACGGTCTGGATTCTGTGCGGATCATGGCCCTGCTCACCGAGTGGCGCGCCGCCGGGGTGGAGCTCGGCTTCGTGGATCTCGCCAAGCTGCCGACCCTCAACGGCTGGTGGCGCCTGATCGAGGCCAGGCTGGCAGCCCAGGCCCTGGAGGTGGCCCCATGAACCGCTTCCCCTTGACCATCCCCCAGCAGGGGCTCTGGTCCGGACATCTGCTCAACGACGACAAGGCGATGTTCAACACCGCCGAGTGCATCGCCTTCGACGGCAAGGTCGAGGCGGCCGTGCTGGTCGCGGCCCTTGCCAAGGCGGTGGGGGAGTGCGAGGCGCTCAAGGGCCACTTCGAAGACGATAAGGAGGCGGTCTGCTTCGTCCCGGCCGAGCTGCCCCTGGCCTATGAAGAGGTCTCCCTCGAGCACGATGACGAGACGCTGGCCCGCGCCTGGGCCTGGGCCGATCTGCGCCGCCCGTTCGAGTTGACCCAAGATGCACCCTGCCGTTTCGCCCTGCTGCGCGGCCCCGGCCGCGATTATCTCTACAGCTGCGTGCACCACATCGCCCTCGACGGCTTTGGCACCACCTTGCTGTTCCAGCGCATCGCCGAACTGTATGCAGAGGGGCTGGCCGGTGAGATGAACTCCCCATCTCCCTTCGGCTCGTTGGCTGAAGTGCTGGCCGAAGAGACGAGCCGCGAGCAGAGCGGCAAGAACGACGCCGCCCGCGCCTTCTGGCAGGAGCAGCTGCAAGGCTGGCCCGAGGTGAAGTCCTTTGGCGAGACCCGCGCACCGATTGCCGCCGAATTTATCCGCGAGAGCCGTCCGCTGCCGGCGGCGCTCTGGCAATCCCTGACCGGCTTTGCCGACGAGCACAAGCTGGGCTGGCCCGATCTGCTGCTGGCCGGCCTCTCTGCCCAGCTGTCGCTGTCGAGCGGCCAGGATAAGACCCTGTTCGGCCTGATGATGATGAACCGCATCGGCTCGGCGTCGCTGACCGTGCCCTGCATGCAGATGAACATTACCCCGCTGGCGCTGACTCTGGGTGAAGAACTGGATCTGGCGGGAGCCGCTGGCGCCGTGGCCAAGGCCAAGCGCGGGGTGCGCAAGCACCAGCACTACCGCTACGAGCTGCTGCGCCGCGACCTTGGCCTGGTGGGGGGCGACAAACGCCTGTTCGGCCCGCTGGTCAACATCATGCCCTTCGATCACGCTCGCCGCTTCGGGCCGCTATCTGCCCATATTCTCAACATCAGCGCCGGCCCGGTGGAGGATCTCACCATCGAGGTGCAGGTTGGCGTTGATGGCCAGCCCAGACTGGATCTGGACGCCAACCCCGGCTGCTACCAGCAGGGGGATCTGGCAGCCATCGCCGATACCCTGTTTGCCCTGCTGGGGCGCTGGCTGGCCGAGCCTGCCCGGACTCTGGGGACGCTCAAAGCTGACTGGCTGGCCGAGCAGCGAGCCAGCGCCCTGATCGCCGGCCCCTCCCATGAAGTGATCAAGGCTCGGCCTGTGCTGGAGGCGCTCTGCCATTTCGCCGCCCAGACCCCGGACAAGATTGCCTTGATTCAGAGCACGGCGCAGGGAGAGGCCCGCTTCAGCTACGAGGCGCTGCTGGCCAGATCCGAACAGATGGCGGCCGCCCTGCAGGCCGCAGGCGTCGCCCCCGGCGACAAGGTGGGGGTCATGCTGGCCCGCACCCCCCAGGCCATCTTCGCCCAGCTGGCGGTGTTGCTGGCGGGCGCCGTCTACGTGCCCCTCGACCCCGAGCAGCCGCTGGAGCGCCAGGGCCATATTCTGCGGCTGGGGGAGGTCAAGACCCTGATCACCCAGGCCGAGTACCGCCACAAGCTGGCCAGCCTGTTTGAGGGGCGCACCCTGCTGGCGGGGGATCTGGTGAGCGGTGATCGGCTCAACCAGCCGGCCGCCGGCCGCGCCGTCGCCTACCTGATGTTCACCTCGGGCTCGACCGGTCTGCCCAAAGGGGTGGCGGTGAGCCACGGCGCGCTGGATCACTTCGCCGCCGCCGCCCGCTGCCGTTATCACCTGGATGAAGAGGCGCGGATGCTGCAATTCGCCCCCTTCAACTTCGACGCCAGCATCGAGGAGGTGTTCGCTACCTTGAGCGCCGGCGCCACCCTGGTACTGCGCACCGACGCCCTGCTCGAATCCATGCCCGCCTTTGCGGCCGGGGTGGAGCAGATGGGGATCACCCACCTCGACCTGCCCACCGCGTTCTGGAACGAGTGGGTGGTGGCGCTGACGGCGGGTCAGGCCCACATTCCTGCCGAGCTTACCACTGTCATCATCGGCGGCGAGGCGGTCTATCCCGAGCAGCTGGCCCAGTGGCAGCGTCAGGGCCGCTCCGATGTGCGCCTGTTCAACACCTACGGCCCCACCGAGACCACAGTGGTGGTGACCACTCAGGAGCTGCAGCAGGAAGATCCGAGCCAGGCCCAGCTACCCATCGGCCTGCCGCTGCCCGGCATGCAGGCGCTCATTCTGGGGGCGGGGGAGCAACCCGCCAACGAGGGGGAGCTGGTGCTGCTCGGCCCGCAGCTGGCCAATGGCTATGTGGGGGGCGTACAAGGCAGCTTCGATACCTTGCGGGTTGGCGCGGAGCTGATGCCCGTCTATCGCACCGGCGATCGGGTGCGCCTGGTGGATGGCCGGCTGGTCTATCTGGGTCGGCGCGACAACGAGTTCAAGATAAGTGGCTATCGCATCCAGCCCGGCGAAGTGGAGGCCCAGCTGCTGGCCCTGCCGGGGGTGGACGAGGCCTGCGTGCAGGGGGTGAGCATCGGCAGCGTGCGCCGGCTGGTGGCCTTCGTGGCGGGGCCGGAGCGCGACAGCAGGGTCATCAAGGCGCAGCTGGCCAGGGTGCTGCCTGCCGCCATGATCCCCACCGACTATCGCCACTATGACCAGCTGCCCCGCACCGGCTCCAACAAGCTGGATCGCAAGGCCTTGCTGGCCGCCTACCAGGCGGGCGGCGAAGCCCTGACCCTGGGCAGCGAGACCGAGAACCGGGTCGGCGCCATCTGGCAGCAGATCCTGGGGCTCGCCACCATGGCGCCCGCCGACAACTTCTTCGAACTGGGGGGCCAGTCCCTGCAGACCATCCAGATCGTCAACCGGCTCGGCGCCGAGTTCGGGGTGCAGGTCAAGGTCTCCGACGTGTTCGATCACCCGCGCCTCGACGACTTCTGCCGTTTCCTCGACGGCCTGCTTGCCGAGGACGAAGAGAGCGTGGAGATGGTGTGGTGATGGATAAGGAGCAACAAGCAATGGCCTTTGATTTTACTGGCAAGCGGGTCTGGGTGACCGGGGCCGGGCGCGGCATCGGCCGCGAGGTGGCGACGCAGTTCGTGGCGGCCGGCGCATCCGTGGTGGGGCTGGACCTGGTGTTTCCCGAAGCTGACTACCCCTATGCCACCCGGCTGCTCGATATTGGCGATTCTAAGGCGGTCAACGCCTGCTGCGCAGCGCTGCTGGCGGACGGCGGGCTCGATGTGCTGGTGAACGGGGCCGGGGTACTGCGTCTCGGCCCCACCGAAACCTTAAGCGATGACGACTGGCACGACTGCATGACGGTCAACGCCAGCGGCGTCTTCTATCTGCTGCGGGCCCTGGTGCCCCACTTCAAGGGGCAGCGGCGCGGCGCCATCGTCACCATCGGCTCCAACGCCGCCCATGTGCCGCGCATGCAGATGGCGGCCTACTGTGCCTCCAAGGCGGCGGTCACCAGCCTGACCCAGACGGTGGGGCTGGAGCTGGCCCCCTTCGGCGTGCGCGCCAACCTGGTGTCGCCGGGCTCGACGGATACCCCCATGCTGCGCGGCATGTTGCCAAGCGAGGAGGCCATGGCCCGCACCATTGCCGGGTTGCCGGAGCAGTTCAAGCTCGGCATCCCCCTGCGCAAGGTCGCCACCCCGGCGGAGATCGCTCATACCGTCCTCTTCCTGGCCTCGGATCTGGCCAGCCACATCACGCTGCAGGATCTGGTCGTCGACGGCGGCGCCACCCTGAGTGCCTGAGGCTTGAGAAACAGATGAACAATATGATTTTGCTGTTGAAACAGCTGGAACGGCAGGGAGTGAAGCTGGCTCTGAACGACAAGGGCCAGCTTATCTCCCAGTCGAGCAAGGAGGCGGTGACGCCGGCCATCGGTGCCACCATCAAGGCCCACAAGGATGAGCTGGTGCGCTGCCTGGCGGCCCGTGCCGCCTTCGAAGAACCTATCGCCGCCGAGGGCGCCCGGCAGGGGCCGCTCTCCTCGTCCCAGAGCGGGCTCTGGTTTATCGAGCAGTACGAGGAGGCCTCCCACCTCTACAACATGCCGGTCTATTTTCGCGTCAAGGGAGAGCTGGACACGGTGGCACTGGAGTTTGCCTTCGACCACCTGTTTGCCCGCCACCCCAGCATGCGTACCCGCTTCATCAAGGACGAGGCGGGCAGGGGGGCCCAGGAGATCCTGCCCCACACGCCCTTCAAGCTGCAGATAGAGGACGTGAGCACAGAGCCCGCTGCCGAGCGCGAAGCCTATGTGGCCAGGCGGGTACGCGAGGAGATCGGGCGCCCCTTCTCCCTGACCCAGGGGGAGCTCAGCCGGGTGCATCTTATTCGGCTGGGCAGCCGCGAGCACGTGCTGCTAATCACTCAGCACCACATCATCTCCGACGGCTGGTCGGTCAAGAACATGTTCGCGGATCTCAAGCGCGCCTTTCTTGCCCATCAGAACCGCGAGCCTCTGCAGGTGAGCGAGCTGCCGCTCACCTACATCGACTATGCCCGCTGGTTCAACTCGGACCGCTTTCTCGATTATCACGCCGAGTTCAAGCCGTTCTGGGTCGATCGGCTCGGTGGCAGCCCCGAGGTGCACGGTCTGCCGCTCGACAAGCCGCGCCCGGCCCATCAGGACAGCGGCGGCGAGCTGGTCTTCTCCACCATCGAGAGCGACCTGTGGGAGAGCTTCAAGCGCCTCTGTCAGCGCCACAGCACCTCCAACTTCATCGGTCTGCACGCCCTGTTTGCCCTGCTGATGGTGCGCCAGAGCGGCGAGAAGGAGGTGGTGATCGGCACCCCGCTCGCCTATCGCGAGCGCCACGAGATCGAGTCGCTGGTGGGCTTTTTCGTCAATACCCTGGTGCTGCGCACTCAACTTAGCGGCAAGCCCAGCTTTGTCGACTATCTACAGCAGTGCCGGGAGGAGGATCTGGCGGCCTTCGATCACCAGCTCTACCGTTTCGAGGCGCTGGCCGAGGCCATCGGCGCCGATCGCACTACTGCCATCAACCCCATCTTCCAGATCATGCTGGTCTATCAGGCCAAGGTGGACTTCAACGATCTCATCCCCGGCTGCCAGCTGGTGGAGGAGACCTCGCCTGTGTTGCCGGCCAAGACCGACATCTCGGTCAAGGTGACCGAGCTGATGGACTCCGTCCGGGTGGACTGGCTGTTTGCCACCGCCCTGTTCGAGCGAGAGACCATCCAGGCTTATGCCGATCGCCTGCTGCACCTGATGCGCGCCGTGGTGGCGGCCCCCGAGACCGACATCTGGCAGTTGCCGCTGGAGGAGGGCACCGACCAGGCGGCGCTCGCCGCAGAGCTTGCAGACCTGCCGCCGGATTACCCGAGCCGCGACACCCTGCTCTGTCATATCGAGCGGCGCGCTATTCAGTTGCCGGACGCGTTGGCGGTCAGCGACGGCGCGCAATCGTTGACCTATGGCGAGCTGGAAACGCGTGCCAACCGGCTGGCCCACTGGCTGCAATCCTGCGGCGTCACCCCGGGCGCCGCCATCGGCATCCAGGCCAGACGGGATGTCGCCTTCGTCATCGCCCTGCTCGCCTGCTGGAAGGCGGGGGCGGCCTATGTACCGCTGGATCCTGCCTATCCCGCCGAGCGGCTGGCCCATATCCTCACCGACGCTGACATCAGCCTGGTGCTGGGTGGCGTGCCGGACCCGCGCCTTGGCGAGGCGCTGGCGGGCACGACTGCCGAGTATCACGATCTGCACGGGCTTGCGCTGGACAAGATGCCAACCAGCACGCCCGCACTGCCTCGGGACGCCGCCATGCTGGCCCAGATCATCTACACCTCCGGCAGCACCGGCCTGCCGAAGGGGGTCATGGTGGAGCAGGGCAGCCTGGTCAACCTGATGGCGGATCACGGCGAGCGCATCGCCCTTGATCAGAATGGCGCCATGTTCAACTGCATGTCCCTCTCGTTTGATGCCGGCAACATGACCAGCTTGCTGCCCCTGTACTGCGGTGCGGCCCTGCACTTCGGCGAGCCGGGCGAGGGGGTGATCAGTGCCGCGATCGCTTGCGGTGCCAGCCATATGATCCTGCCCACGGCGCTGTTGGCGAATCTATTGCCCCCGGCGGATCTCGGTTCCCTCAAGGCTATCGGCTTTGGCGGCGAGGCGTGCCCGAGCAGCCTGGTGGAGCGCTGGGGGGAGCGGGTGGCGCTGTTCAACATGTACGGCCCGACCGAGTGCACCGTCACCGCGCTCTGCGCGCGGCTCACCCCGGGGACGCCCATCACCATAGGTCGCCCCGTCAATAACCTGAAGGCGCTGATCCTGGACGAGGCGGGCAACCTCTGCCCGGTGGGGGTGCCCGGCGAGCTCTGCCTGGCAGGGCTGGGGCTGGCCCGTGGCTACCTCAATCTGCCAGAGCGCACTCAGGAAGCCTTTATCGAGCTGACACTGGCGGCACGTACCCATCGCCTCTATCGCACCGGCGATCGGGCCCTGCTGCGCCGCGACGGCAACATCCAGTATCTGGGCCGGATAGACGAGCAGATCAAGCTGCGCGGCTATCGCATCGAGCCGGGTGAGATAGAGACCCGGCTCGCCGAATTGTGCCCGGCCATTCGCCAGATCAAGGTGGTGGTGCAGGAGGGGCGCCTGCTGGCTTACGCCTGTTTGCAGGCCGGGGCAAGGGAGCCCGACGGCGACGCCCTGCTGCAGCGGGCCGGCGAGTGCCTGCCCGAATACATGGTGCCGGCGCGCCTCTGCTGGCTGCCCGAGATGCCGCTCACCCCCAACGGCAAGCTGGACTTGCGCCGCCTGCCCGCCATCGTCTGGCAGCAGAGCAAGGGCGAGCCGCAAAACGAACTGGAGCAGACCGTGCTCGCCATCTGGCAAGGGGTGCTCAAGCAGCCCCTCGGGGTGGAGGATGATTTCTTCCGGTTGGGCGGTGACTCCATCCTCAGCATCCAGCTCACCACCCGGCTGCGGGATGCGGGGTTGCACTGCAGCGTGAAGGACGTGTTCGAAGCCAAGACGGTGCGCCGTCTCTGCCGCCAGCTCGGCCAGCAGCAGGCGGTCAGCCACAGAAGCGAGCAGGGCAGCCTGACCGGCGAGTTCCCGCTCCATCCCATTCAACACTGGTTCTTCGAGCAGGGCTTTGCCAAGTCCGGTCACTGGAACCAGGGGGTGATCCTGCGCCTGCCGGCCGGGGTGGACGATGAGGCCCTGCGCGGCTGGCTGAATGTCCTGCGCCAGCACCACGATGCCCTGCGCCTGGCGGTGACCCCGACCGGCCAGCGCTACCTGGCCGAACAGCCATTGCCGCCGCTGCCGACCCTGGATGCCGCCAATCTAGACGAGGCCGAACTGCAGGCCCGCCTGACCGAGCTGCAGGGAGATCTGGATCCTGCCAGCGGCCACACCCTGGCCTGGGCCCGCCTGCGCAATCTCTCCTTGGAGGGGGATCGGGAGGGCGAGACGGTGGAGGGGCTCTTCCTCGCCTTCCATCACCTGGTGATCGATGCCGTCTCCTGGCGCATTCTGGCCGAGGATCTGGCCCGGGTGAGCAGGGGCGAGCCGCTGCCCGCCAAGGGCAGCAGCTATCGCCAGTGGGGCGAGGGGCTCGCAGCCTACGCCAAACGGGAAGAGGATCAGCTTGGCTTCTGGTTGGCGCAGGGGGAGGGCAGCCAGGGTCACCTGCTGGAAGCGGTGCGCGCCGCCGATGGCCGCGCCGCCGCCAGCCTGCTGCAGTTGAGTCAGGAGACCACGGCCCGTCTCATCGACACCGCCAACCAGGCCTACTTCACCCGGGTGCCAGACCTGCTGCTGGCGGCCCTGACCCGTACCCTGAGCGAGCTGGGTTACGGCAGCCGTCACTGCGTGATGCTGGAAGGACACGGCCGCGAGGCCATCGATGCTGAACTGGACGTGAGCCGTACCCTGGGCTGGTTTACCAGCACCTACCCGCTGGCGCTGGCGGATGCCAAGGAGTGGGATGCGCTGGTGTGCGCCACCAAGGAACAGCTGCGCGCCGTGCCGGACAAGGGGGTGGGCTTCAACGCCCTACGACTGCACCACCCCCGTGGGTCTGAGCTGCCCCAGGCCCTTATCGTCTTCAACTACCTGGGGGTCAGCCATCAGGGCGAGGCCGCTCAGCCCTGGCAGCCCCTGCCGCTGGCGCCGGGGGCACCCACGTCCCCTGACAACCTGCCGCGGGAACTGGTCAGTCTGCATGGGGGCGTGTTTGATGGCCGCCTCACCCTGCGCCAGGTCGGCGCCCTCAACCAGCAAGGGAGCGACGCTCTGATGGCGCGGCTGGCGGACAACCTGACGGCGCTGGTGGAGCACTGCTGCAACCTGAAGGCGCCGCGCCATACCCCGAGCGACTTCCCGGGGCTTGACCTCTCGCAAGCTGGGCTCGATCGGGTGCTGGCCGGGCGCGAGGTGGAGACCCTGCTGCCCATGACCTCGCTTCAGCAGAGCATGTTCCATCACAGGGCGCTGGCGCCCCGGGATCACGCCTATCACCTGCAGACCGAAATCGACTATCACCAGCCGCTGGACGTGGCGGTCTACCGTCAGGCCTGGCAGGGGCCGATTGCCCGCTGGCCGGCCCTTCGCAGCGAACTGGTACTGGCGGACGGGGTGGCGCTCCAGCGCATTCTCAAGCACGCCGAGTTGCCATTCCACTATGAGGACTTGTCCGAGGTGGAACATGCAGAGGCCTGGGTCCAGGCCTATCGCGAGCAGGATCTGGCCCGCCCGATCCCGCTTGAGCAGGCCCCCCTGCTGCGCCTTGCCTGTTTCAAATTGGCCCCCGATCACCACAAGGTTGTCTTCAGCGCCCATCACGGCGTGCTGGATGGCTGGAGCGGCCCCGTGTTGCTGGGCTCCCTGCATCGCGACTATCAGTCTCTCATGAACGGTTTGCTGCCCCAGCGCGATCCGGATACCGCCTGGCTCGAATTTGGCCGCCATATCGCCAGCCAAGCCCGCAGCGCCGAGGTTTACTGGCAGGGGCGGGAGGAGCTGCTAACAAAGGCTAACGATCTCGCCTGCCTGTTCGGGGTGACGCTGGACGCTGGCGCAAGCGGGCGCCATACCCAGCAGCGACCGGCGGTGTGCGCCACGGTGCTGCCGACCGAGGTGGCGACCCTGCTCGCCCATCGTGCCCGCGACCTTGGCGTGACCGCGGGCCTGTTGGCCCAATATGCCTGGCACCGTCTGCTGGCATGCCGCTCTGGCGATGCCGTCACCCTGGTGGGCAACGTGACCCCGGGCCGGGATTACCCCATCGAGGGGATCACTGCGAGCGTCGGGCTCTACATCAACAGCCTGCCGTTGGCCCTGGCGTGGCACACCGAGCTGACCCTGGCCGAGCATATCGCCCGGTTGCAGACCGACCTGATGGCGCTCAATGAGCACGGCACCCAGTCGCTGGCGGCACTGACCAAAGGCCGGGCACGTCTGTTCCAGAGCCTGTTCGTGTTCGAGAACTACCCCATGCCGGCGGCCCCCGTCGCCCCCGAACCTCACCAGCTAGTGCCGCAGTTCGGCGCCGTGGTGGAGAAGGTGGAGCTTCCTCTCTCCTTGGTGGTCAGCAGTCGGGGTGAGACGCTCCAGCTGCGCCTCGAGTTCGATGGCGAGCAGATCCCCGAGGCCCGGGCCGAGGCGGTGCTGGCTGACTGGCTGGCCGAGCTCGACTGGCTGGCGCAGACGGATCTGAGCCAACCGGCCAGCGTGGTGGCGGCACAGCCCCCGGTGATGCCGCAGGTGGTCGCCACCAGGGCGGAGCCCAGCCTGGCTCAGCCGCCGGCCGAGGCCCGCGCGCTGGTGGCCCTGTGGGAGCGCCAGTGCGGCGTGCTCGGCATCTGGCAGCAGACCCTGTGTGAACTCGGGGTGGATTCGGTGCAGCAGCTCGCCCTGCTGGCTGCTCTTAACGAGGCGTTCGCGCAGGATCGGGCGCCACTTACCCTGCAGACGCTCAAGGCCCATCCATCCCCCAGCCGGCTCTATCGGCACTGGCTGGTACGCCAAACGGAGGCGGCGCTATGACGGTGACCATCAAGCATAAGGCTCCGCTCGTGCAAACCCGGCCTGCCCCCCGTGAGGGGGCGGCCAACCTGGGTGCGCGGCTGGCCGCCTGTCTGGCCGCCACCCCGCTGGCCCCCGCCATCCGCATGGGCGGGGAGGGCATCAGTGAGGGCGGATCAGATGAGCAGTGGCTCAGCTACGGCGCGCTCAATGCCAGAGTCGGCGAGATTGCCGCCCGATTGCAGGGGCTGGCGGTGGGGGAGCGGGTCGGTCTCTATCTCTCCCGCGGCCCCGATCTGGTGGCCAGCCTGCTGGCCTGCCTGCGCCTCGGTCTCACCTTTGTGCCCCTTGAACCGGATTTTCCGGTGGAGCGGCTACAGGGGATCGCCCGCCAGGCTCGCCTGTCGGCGGTGATCTGCGACTGCGATCGATCGGTGCCCGCTTTCGGCTGTCCGCTGCGTACCCTCGGCGGGCCGGCAGCGGCAGGGCCGGTCTCCTGGCCTCAGGTGGATGACGCCCTGGCTGCCTACATGATGTTCACCTCGGGCTCCACCGGCGAGCCCAAGGGGGTGGTCATCAGCCGGCGAGCCCTGCTCTGCTTCCTCGACGGGATCCGCGAGCGGCTCGGGCTCTCACCGAGCTGCCATTGGCTCTTTATCACCACCCCGGCCTTCGACATCTCCCTGCTGGAGATGCTGGGGCCGCTCTGGGGCGGTGGCCGGCTGACGGTGGCTGGCGGTGAGCACAACAAGGATCCCCTGGGGATGCTGGCCCTGCTCGAGGCCGACTCCTCCATCAACTGGCTGCAGGCCACCCCGGCCTGCTGGCGTATGTTGCTCAAGGCTGGCTGGCAGGGGCGCAATACCCTCACCGCCCTGTGCGGCGGCGAGGCGCTGGACCCAGGTCTGGCCGAGCAGCTCTGTGCCCGCACCCGGCGGCTGTGGAACTGCTACGGGCCGACCGAGGCCACCGTCTGGTCGCTGGTGAGCGAGGTGCGCTGGCCGCCGGTTGGCGGGCAGATCACCATCAGCCACAGCCTGCCCGGCTATCGTCACTGGGTGCTGGACGAGGCGGGGCAGCCGGTGGCAGAGGGGGAGTGCGGCGAGCTCTGCATCGAGAGCCCGGCCCTGTGCGAGGGGTACTGGCGCAAGCCTGCCTTGACCAGCGCCGCCTTCCTGCGCCTTGCCACCCATCGCCTCTATCGCACCGGCGATCGGGTGCGCCTTCTTGGGGCGGACCGCTTCCTCTATCTGGGACGGCGCGACGATCAGATCAAGCTGCGGGGTTTTCGCATCGAGCTCGGCGAGGTGGAGGCGGGACTGCGTCGTCAGGCCGGGGTGCAGGAGGCGGCGGTGCGTCTGGTGGGCGAGGGGGACGAGGCCATGCTGGTGGGCTACGTGGAGGCGAAAAGCGGGGTGACTCTCAATCGGCTCGCCCTGCGCAAGGGGCTGCAGGCGACGCTGCCTCACTACATGGTGCCGGCGCGGCTCATCCTGCTGGATGCCCTGCCCAAGACCGGCAGCGGCAAGCTCGACAGAAAGGCGCTGCCATTGCCGGGGTGACAAAGGGCTTGCAGGCTCGATGCCTCAATAACAGGGTGCTGGCACGGATCCTCTTGCTGGATGCCCTGCCAAAGACTGGCAGCGGCAAACTGGACAGAAAGGCGCTGCCATTGCCCGAGTAGTCGCCTTGCTGGATGGTAAGAGCGATGGATAAAAAGAAGCCCGCATCATGCGGGCTTCTTGTTGGCCGTCAACCGAGGGATTAGTGAGCGATGGGGGCGGCATCCGGTTTGGTGAGCAGGCGCTCGACGTCGTCGATCACCTTGAGGGCCGCCTGGGGGCCGCCGGTGGAGGTCCAGAGCGACCCGTCCACGGCGCCGAAGCGCTTGCCCTTGATGGCGCCGAGCTGCTGGAAGGCCGGAGTCTGCTCGGCCTGTTTCATGGCATCCACCGCATCCCCGCTGGTGCTGAGGGTGCCGATCACCAGCCAGTCACCGTCCAGCAGGTTCAGGGATTCGAGGCTCAGGGCCGGGGAGTGGGGGCTCTTGTCGCCAATCTGGTGGGAGGGGCGGGTGAGCCCCATCTCGGTGACCACGCTGCTGGCAAAGGTGCCGCCGTGCATGTAGCTCGGCCCCTTGGGGTTCCAGCGCACTATGCTCATCTGTTCCCCCTGATGCTGGGCGAGCTTGCTGCGGGCCTCTGCCAGGCGGGCCTCATACCGGGTGAGGAACGCCTTGGCCTCGGCCCCCCGGTTCATCGCGTCGGCGCTGCGACCGAATACGGTTTTCCAGGGCTCGCCCCAGTTGCCGGTGACGACGGTGGGGGCGATCTCCTTGAGCAGGGCGAGCAGCTCGGGCTTGGTCTGGCCGGTGAGGATGAGGTCGGGCTCCAGATCGATGAGGGTCTCCATATTGGGGTTGTCCAGATCCCCGACCACGGCGATCTCCTTGCCCGCCTTGTCCAGCAGATAGCGGGGCAGGGTGGACTGGCCGCGCCCATTGACGGTGCCCACCGGCTGCACCCCCAGAGTCAGGGCGCTGTCGAGATCGAGTTCGCTCAACACGACGACCCGCCGGGGCGCATCGGGGACGCTCTGGGGCTGGCCGTTGGCATCGATGACCTGGCGGCTGCCCGCCTGGGCCTGGAAGCCCGTCAGGCTGGCCAGCATGAGCAAGGTGGCCAGCGGGGAGAAGATCTTCATGGTGACATCCTTATGGGTGAAATCGGTGGGCCGGAGTCTGTGGAAAGTGCCTGAGAGCCGCCCGGCCAGCCCCGAATGGGCGGGGACATGCTACCACAAGGCAAGTGAGAAGCGTTGTCATTTGTATTTGTGGCATGACATCGGCTTGCTTTGGTACCATCGCAGGCCCCTGTCAGGAGCCTTGCATGTTGCCTCGTTGTCCCTCACTCGATGGATCCTTTGTCCGTCAATTCGATACCTTGTGCCTGCCGGGCCTGGAGACGCTGTCTCTTCATCGGGTCAGTTTTGATCCCGCCGCCTTCTCGCCGGAGTGCTTTGGGGCCCAGGGCATCATCTTGCCTGCTTCATTGCAGGGGGCTGCCCCCAAGCGCCTCGGGGAGTTTCTGGCGGGGCGTCTCGCAGCCCGTGAGGCCCTGCGTCCCTTCGGTCTTGCAGGATGCAGCGTGGCCATCGGAGCGGCCCGGGAGCCACTCTGGCCTGAGGGGGTGGAGGGGAGCATCAGCCACAGCCGGCTGGCGGGAGAGGGGGTGGCCCTGTGTGCGGTGCGCCCGGGCCAGGAGGGAATAGGGCTGGATCTGGAGGCCTGGCTCGATGGCGACCAAGGGGGGCAGTTCTGGCCCGGTATCATGGATGGGGAGGAGTGGGGACGGCTGGAGGCGGGGGCTCACGACGCCCAGCTGAGCCTGGCAGAGGGACTGACTCTGGTGTTTTCAGCCAAGGAGAGCCTCTTCAAGGGGCTCTATTCCCGGGTGGGGCGCTACTTTGACTTTCTCGATGCCCGCTGGCTCGCCATGACGGCGCAGACTCTCACCCTGGAGCTCAAATGCCCGCTGACACCGACCCTGCCAGCCGGCTGGCGCTGCACCCTGCACTGGCAAGCCCTGCCGGGGGGCGTGCTCACCGTCTTGCTGCTGTGAGCACGATGCCAGCGCCCGGATAACGCCAACGCAAAGCCCAGAGAAAGAAACCGCCATCAGGCGGTTTCTTTCTCTGGCACAGGGTATGGCTCAGGCTGACACGCCATGGTCGGCGCGCAGGCGAGGCGCTTCGTCAGCGCGTCGGCGGGGCACGATGACAGGGGCCCCGTCGCCGGGGGCGTGCAGTATGTCCACATCGGTCTGGTAGAGGCGATCGATGAGGGGCTTGGTCACCACCTCCCGGGCCGGGCCCATGGCCTGGATGGCGCCATCCCCCAGGGCAATCAGCTCGTCGCAGTAGCGGGCGGCGGTGGCGAGATCGTGGATGACGATAAGCACCGTCTTGCCCTCGGCGGCGACCCGATGGATGGCCTCCATCACCTCGGTCTGGTGGCCGATGTCCAGCGCGCTGGTGGGCTCGTCCAGCAAGATGATGTCCGCATCCTGGGCCAGCACCATGGCGAGCCACACCCGCTGGGCCTGACCGCCGGACAGCGAACTGGCGCTCTGGTGCCAGATGGCATCGAGCTGCATCCGCTCCCGGGCCCAGTCCACCATGCGAGCATCTTCCTCGCTCCACTGATTGAACCAGCCCTGATGGGGATGGCGGCCGTATTGCACCAGCTGCTCCACCAGGATACCGGGGGGGACCAGGGGACGTTGGGGCAGATAGGCGAGTTCCCGAGCCAGGGCTTTGGCGCCATAGGCACCGAGTGGCTTCTCCTTGAGCAGGATCTCCCCGGACCGGGGCTGCTCCTGTCCCGCAAGGAGCTTGAGCAGCGTGGATTTGCCACCGCCGTTGGGGCCGACGATCCCCACCAGCTTGCCCCGGGGGAGGGAGAAGGAGATCTCCTTGAAGATGGTCTTTTGCGGGTAGCCGAACTGGAGTCGGTTCACGGTGAGCGTCATCGGGCGGCCCTCGGTCTGTATTGAAAATGGATGAATGCCATGGTCAGTCGGCCTTCTGGCGATCTTTGAGCAGGATGAAGAGCAGCAGCAGGCCGCCGAGAATGCGGGTCATGATGCCGGTAGCCACCTCGTGGGGGCTGGCCAGCACCCGCACCAGGGTGTCGCTGGCGAGCAGCATCAGGGCGCCGCACAGAGCGGCAATCCAGAGCGGCACGATGCGATCCCGGCTGAGCCAGGAGGCAAGGATGGGGGCCGCCATGGCGATGAAGACCACGGGGCCGCCGATGGCGGTGCCAAGAGCTGCGACGATGATGGCCTGGGCCAGCACCCCGAGCTGCACCCGGTTCACGTTGACCCCGAGAGTTCGGGCGGTGACCGGTCCCAGGCGCAGCACGCCGAGGGAGCGGGAGAGACAGACGGTCCAGGGGCAGATGAGCAGGAGCAGCAGGCTCACCGGCAGCAGGGTGCCATAGCCCTGACCGACGAAGTTGCCCATGTTCCACAGATAGAGGCTGGTGAGGTGTACCAGGGACTGGGTGGACATGACGAACTGGCCGAGGGCGTTCATCAGCTCCGAGACCCCGATGCCGATCACCACGAACAGGTAGCCCTGCTCCCCCGGCTTGTTGCACAGGGCATAGAGCACGGCGGCGGCAAACAGGGCGCCGAAGGGGGCGGCCCACCAGGGCCAGGTGCCCAGGGTCAGATAGAGAGAGAAGATGATGATGGCCAGGGATGCTCCCTCGTTGACCCCGATCATGTCCGGGGTGGCGAGGCGGTTTCGCACCAGGGTCTGCACCAGGCAGCCCGAGAGTCCCATGGCGGCGCCGGCCACCAGCACCGCCAACAGGCGCGGCAGTCGGATCTTGAAGACGGTCACCTGATCGAGTCTGCTTCCCTCCCCGAGCAGGGTCTGGATCACCCCCATCATGGTGATCTTGCCGGAGCCCAGGGTGAGGGCCAGCAGGGAGAGCAGGGTGAGGGCGACCAGGAGCCCCAGGGTGATGAGCCAGGCGCGGCGGTGCAGCAACAGGGTGTGGCTGCCAAGGCGAAGGCAGAGGGTGCCGCTCGGGAGTGAGAGAGAGTTCTTCATGGGCGTGGCACCTTATTTGACGGCCAGCAGGGAGCGGAAGCCGCCGCTGCGCACCACCAGGATGAGCACGGGCGCCCCGATGAGCGCCAGAATGACGCCGTTGGGCAGCTCGTAGGGCTGGATCAGCCAGCGGGCCAGCACATCGGCACCGAGCAGAAAGAGTACCCCGAACAGGGCGGAGAAGCGCACCTGGATGGCGAGGCGAACCGGCTCCACCAGGCGGGCGCAGTAGGCGGCGAGGAAGCCGACGAAGCCGATGGGACCGGCGATGGCGATGGCGCAGGCGGTGAAGAGCGTTGCGGCCAAGAGCACGCCGATCCGCACCCGGGTGGGGCGGATGCCGAGGGCCCTGGATTGGTGATCCCCCATCTGCATCAGGGTGAGAGGGCGACAGAGCGCCAGGGTCAGCAGCAGGGCGGCCAGGGCAAAGGGGACCACGGTGAGTACCGCTTCCAGACTGGAGGCGGCAAGGGACCCTAAGTTCCAGAAGCGGAACTGCTCCAGCACCACCCGGTTGGAGAGCAGCAGGAAGTTGGAAAGACCGCCGAAGGTGGCGGAGAGGGCGACCCCTACCAGGATGAGCTTGAGGGGGTTGGAGCGCCCCACCATGAGGCCGAGGCCCAGCACGATGAGGTTGCCGAGCAGGGCCCCCATGCCGGACCAGAGCAGATACCCGTAGGCGGATTCGACGCCAAACCAGGTGAGGCCGATCACCAGGGCAAAGACGGCGCCGGCATTGACCCCGAGCAGGCCGGGTTCGGCCAGAGGATTGCGTGTGGCACTTTGCAGCATGGAGGCCGCCAGGGAGAGTGATGCCCCCACCACCAGGGCTGCCAGGGTACGGGGCAGGCGCAGGGTATGGACTATCATGGCGAGCTTTTCATCGGCCACGAAGGCGGGATCGCCCATCAGGAAACCGGCGACCTCGCGGCCACCATAGACACCGGCCCCGGTGGCCAGTGACAGACAAATCAGCAGGAAGAGGAGCAGCACGCCGAGCCAGAACAGCCGAGCTTGGTATCTGAGCACTCAATGACTCCTTGAATTCGGGGAGGCAGAAACGCAAAAAGGGAGCCCCGCGACCGGGGCTCCCGCAGACAGGATGGATTACAGCTTGTAATCGACCCCTGCGTAGACGGTACGACCTTCCAGGATGAAGTCGGCGTCGGTCGCCACCTCGTCACGCTGGGTGTTGGTGAGGTTGGTGATGCCGAGTTTGAAGTCCAGGGCCGGCGTGACGGTCCACTTGGTGTTCACGTCCAGGGTCTGGTAGTGCTTGGAGGTGAATGCCTGGGCGTTGCGAGCCGGCACCTTGATCATCTGGCTGCCGACATACTGCCAGGCCAGGTTGGCGCTGACCACGTCGCTCGCCTTCCAGTCCAGGCCGATGTTGCCGGTGTGATCCGGGGTCTTGGCCAGATCGTCACCCGTGCTCTTGTCTTCGGAGTCCAGCAGGGTCAGGTTGCCGGTCAGCTGCACGTTGTCGAGGACGTCGAACCAGCCGGTCAGCTCCAGCCCCTTGATGCGGGCCTTCTTGACGTTGAGGTAGGTCATGACGGTCGGACGGTAGCCCGGGCCCCACTGATCGCTCTGGATCAGATCCTCGATCTCGTTGTGGAAGCCGGTCACCCCTGCGCCGAAGCGATCGGCGTTGTAGGCGGTGCCAAGCTCGTAGCTGACGGAGGTTTCCGGCTTCAGATCCGGGTTGCCGATCACCTTGCAGGCGCCGCGGCAGGCGGTGGTGGCGAACCCTTCGCTGGACTGGGCCAGGGTCGGGGCCTTGAACGCCTTGCCGGCGCCGCCCTTGATCACCCACTCGTCACTCAGGGAGTAGAGGGCGTAGGCACGGGGGCTGAACTCGTTGCCATAGGTCTCGTGGTGATCCAGACGGCCGGAGAGCGTCAGGGCCAGATCCCCAAAGCCGAACTCGTCTTGCAGGTAGAGGGCGCTCTGGCTCGCATCCACGCTGCCGTTCTGGATGCTGCGGCTGTGCTCCAGCTCGGTCTTGCGGAACTCTGCACCCGAGGTCAGCAGGTGATCCCCGAGGTAGCCGCTCAACTGGCCATCCACCGTGTTGTTGGTCTGGGTGATGTCGGCGGCGCCACCGTTGAGCTGGGAGTCATCCATCAGATCGGTCTGCTCGAAGTAGTAACGAGCGCGGCTGTCGAAGTGTTCCCAATGGCCGTTGTGGGTCAGTCCCAGGCTCAGGCGATCGAGTTTCTGCACGTTGTGGGGGGTAGCCGGTGCGGTCGGGGCACGGGGCACGTTGTTGAAGTAGCTGTCCATGTCGTTCTGGTTGTAACCCAGATCGAAGTCGATGTCCTGGTTGTCGGCCACCAGCCACTTCAGGCTGGAGAGCACGTTGACCACTTCCCGTTTCTCCAGGGCGTCGGCATCCGGGTTGTTGGACTGCTCGCTCTTCCAGCGATCCCGCTGATAGCCTTCCACCACCACGCTGCCCAGCAGCTTGTTGTCGATCAGGGCGCCGGAGACGAAGGCGCTACCCTGGTTGGCATCCCCGCCATCCCCCTTGGTGGGCATGGTGTGGGTGTAGCCGACGGCCGCTTCGGTGTTCTCCTTGGCCTGGCGCAGGATCACGTTGACCACGCCGCCGAGGGCATCGGCCCCGTACAGGGAGGAGACGGGACCGCGGATCACCTCGATGCGCTCGATGGCGGCCATGGGGATGGAGCTTAAGTCGAAGTCGTTGCCAAAGGAGCTGCCCAGGGTCTCGCGGGCGTTGACCCGCTTGCCGTTGACCAGCAGCAGGGTGTAGTCACCGCCCATGCCGCGGATCTTGATCTCGTTGCGACCCGTGGGGTTGGTGCCGATGATGTTGACACCGGGAACGTGCTTGAGGGCATCGCCGATGTTGTTGACGTTCATCTTGTCCAGATCGGCGCGGGTGACCACGGAGACGCTGGCCGGGGCGGTCAGCTCGGTGTGCTTGGTCTGGGTGGCGGTGACCACCACCGTCTCGTTGGCCTTGACGGACTCGGCCTGGGCCAGGCCCGGTACGGCCAGCAGACCAAGAGAGAGCAGAATGGGGTTCAGTTTAAAGAGGCCGTGCTGCAACTGCATTGTCAAAAACTCCATGGATATAACTGAGGTTATGGGGTCCGGATTCTTCTGATCCGGTGCTCACTGACTTCCTTGTCTGGCGGTGCCAGAGGCAGGATTATTGTTATCTCTTGTGCGCTTCAGGCCCCGGATGAGGAACCAGACACCGGCGCAGGCCACCAGGGTGCACGCAATGTTGATCCAGGCCAGGGTGGGGAAACCGTGCAGGGCGCCCCCCTCGTCGGAGACCAGATATCTGGCGGAGAGCAGGCTGCCGAGGCCCGCTGCCACATTGGTGACTGAGCCCTGGAAAGACATGAAGGCGGCGCGCTGATGGGGGGCCGGAATGGCCGCCGTGACCGCGAGGGTGGTGCTGGCACGGGCGGAGCTCAGGGCCATGAAAAGGGTGAACAGCAGATAGAGAGGCAGGCCTGCCGGCAAGGCAAAGCCCACCAGGGTGATCAGGGCCAGGGCCAGGCTGGTGAGCAGGATGGCGCCCTGGGCGCGGCCCTGATCGATCCAGCCGCCGCACAGGCGCATGGTGGCCATGCTGGCAAGGCCGCCGCACAGATAGAGGCTGGCGATCTGCTCGCGCGGGAAACCCAGGTTGAACTGGAAGTAGTTGGCAAAGTGCGGAATGAGCAGGAAGTGGCCGAACATCTGCAGGCAGAGGATGAAGAGGGCGCCCTGGCAGAGCGGTGACCCCAGCAACTGGCGCATTCCCTGGCTTGCCGGGGCCCGGTTGACCGGCAGGGACGGCAGCCAGATGGCACACAGCAGGGCCAGCAGCAGGCCGCCAGCACCAAACAAGAGGAAGGGGCTCTGCCAGCCAGACCACTGGGCCAGCACGAGGGCCGCGGGCACGATCAGAATGGCGGCCAGGGAAAACGCCATGCCCACGTAGGCGAGACGGCGGCCCCGCTCGGCGGGCGGTACCAGATCCAGCACCGCCGCCATCAGGATGGCCCCCAGGGGGCCGGCGACGCAGCCGGACAGGATAAAGATCAGCAGCAGGGTCTGGCTATCCTCGGCCAGGGCGCAAGCCATCAAGAGCAGGAAGCGCAGGACCAGCAGTACCAGCAGGGCGGGTTTGCGGTTGACCCGATCGAGCCAGGGGGCGGCCAGGAGGCCCAGCAGGGCGGCTCCCAGGGTGGCGCCGCCGCTGAAGTAACCTGTCTGCTCCGGCAGCATCCCCAGGCGGGTTACCAGTTCCGGACCAAGGGGCATCACCATCATCATGCAGCCCATGGAGAGCATGTTGATGAGCAGCGCCAGGTGGATGGCGGCAGGGGTGGATGCGATGGATTCTGGCTTCATCAGAGGCTGACTCGAAAAAATGAGTCCGAATTGTATCCGAGGGTTTTTGTTGTGACAACAAATGATAACCATTTTTATTTGTATTGATTGGTATCTTAACGAGTCTTTATCAGGTGCCTCTGTGTGGGGTTGCATACCAGGCCCGTTGCAATCGGGGCGCCATGGACCATGATGGCAGGAAGCGAGAGGGTGGCGGTGAACGCCGGGAGGAGAAGATGCGCGCTGGATCAGGGTATTGGGGGCTGGGGTGCTGCCTGTTGCTGGCATTGCCCCTGAGGGCCGAAGTGAAGGTCATACCGGTATTCGAGGCGGATGCCGCGGTGCAGACGCTCAAGGAGATCTACCCGGATCTCGGGGTGAGCGCCATGGGCAACCAGCTGGTACTGAGCGGAACCCCCGCCCAGTTGCAGGAGGCCGAGCGTACCCTGGCGCAAGTGAACCAGCCGCCCCAAAGCCTACTCATCGAGTGGCGGGTGGATGGCGCCTCCAGCAGTCAGCAGGCCGGAGTGGGGCTGGGCCTGGATGCCAAACGGCAGTGGCTGCTGGAGGGGGATGCCCGGCACTCTGAACGCAGCCAGAGTGACAACTGGCAGGTGCGCGGCCTCTCCGGGCGGCCCGTGTTGTTGCAGATGGGGTCCTATCAGCCGGTCACCTTTTACCAGTGGCAGGGGGGAAGGGTGGTGGGCATGATGCCGCTGATGAACGGTCTCTACGCCACTGCGACCCTGATAGGGGACAGGGTGCAGGTGGCCCTCAGCAGTGAACAGGCAAGAGTGGAGCGAGGCAACATACACACCGGCCAGAGTGCCACCGAGGTGAGCGGCGCCCCGGGCCAGTGGCTGACGGTGGGGGAGCTTTCCACAACCCAAGGCAGCCGGGAGGCCGCGATCGCCAATCCATCAGGCATGGGCAGGGCCAGCGGCAGCGAGCGCCAGACTCTGCAGATCCGGGTCACGCGCCAGTGAACCAGCCTGTCAGTGGGGCTGATCCAGGGCGTAATCCCGCAACTGGCGGCTTCTCAGCAGATACCAGAGTGCCCAGAGGCTGGCGATGAGCACCAGGGCGGTGGGCCAGTTGAACGACCACTGCTGCAGATTGAGGCTGTGCAGTTGCATCAGAAGGCCGCTGACGGCAGAGCAGAGCAGCAGCAAGGGGCTGTGGCGTCTGAGCCAGGCTCTGGCACTGTGGGTCTGGCGATGGGTGCCGCCGCAGGCGAGCAGCGCCAGCATGGCGGGCACGTCCGTCAGCAGGCTGATATAGAGGGTGAGCTTGTCCGGGTAGAAGAGGGTCAGGATGGCGCTGCCACTCTCCCGGGTGACCCCCGCCATCAGAAACAGCCAGACCGAGCGGGTCAGCAAGAGGGCGATGGGCCAGAACCAGAGCGGGGGGCGCAACTGGCCGTGATCGTCGTAACGGTGTTCGGGGTAGAGGGTCATGGTGGCCCGGTATCCATTCATGCAGTGCGAGTGATGAAGGGGATATGGGGCACAGGGCAGGCCATTGCAAGGCCGGCAACGGCCGGGAATTAATCGGGGGGGCAGGCCCCCCAATCCGCAGTCTTTAGTTGCCGGGTTCCGGCGTCACAGCCAGCCTTTTCGCTTGAAGAAGAGACCGGTGCCCAACGATGACATCACCATCAGCACCAGGGAGAGGGGATAGCCGTATTCCCAGGCGAGCTCCGGCATGCGGCCGAAGTTCATGCCGTAGATGCTGGCGATAAGGGTCGGCGGCAGGAAGATGACCGCGGCTACCGAGAAGATCTTGATCACCTTGTTCTGCTCCAGATTGGTCACCCCCATGGAGGCCTCCAGCTGGAAGTTGATCTTGTCGAACAGGAACTGGGTATGGGGCAGCAGGGATTCCACGTCGTGCAGCATCTCGTCGATCCACTTGTTCTGCTCCCCCGTCATGCGCTGGCGCAGACTGCGTTTGAGAAAGCGCAGGGCGCGGCGGGTATCGTGCAGGGAGAGACGGATCTGGCCGTTGGCCTCTTCCTGGGCCATCAGCTCCTTGAGCATGGGGTTGATCTGGTCCGGCTCGAAGATCTGATCGGCGGTGTTCTCCAGGGTCTTGTAGCCATCCTCGATGAGATCCGAGAGATACTCCACCTTGAGGTTCTGCACCTCCAGCAGGATGTCGAGGGCGTCTTCGACCTCCAGCCTGTCCTGGCGCATGTAGTGGCGCAGCAGACGCACCAGGCCGATGTCATCCTCGCGAATGCTGATCAGCAGGTTGTTGCGCAGGGTAAAGGAGACGTGCACACCCTTGGTGTCGCGGCCGATGCGCTGGGGAAACAGGGAGTGGATGTGCAGACCGTCGGTGTCCCAGTAGAAGCGGGCGGATGCCTCAATGTCATCGAGCTCCTCCTTGTCCGGCACCTCCTCCAGGAACAGGCCCGTCAACCATTCTCGCTCCGCAGTGTCCGGCTTGTAGGCATCCAGCCAGACGGTGTTGTCGGGAACGATGTCATCCGGCCCGAGCGTGACTATGTCCAGCACCTTGTTGTTGAGAATGTAGGCGGTGATCATCTGTCCCCCCTTAAGAAGTCATGGGTAATCAGGGATGGTTGCACAGGTTCATGCGGCCTTAGATCGCACGGAAAGCGATCCCATGAAATAGCATAACGAGGCCGATGGACAACCTGAATGCGGCGAACTATACAGGGGCGGGACCCGCTTGTCAGGGCCTATTCATCAGGGGTTCAGCCTGTTCGCTCAAAAAAGCGGCGAGGTCGGATCAGCCACGCCGACCTCGAAACGGGCGATCCCGGCGTCGCCTCCTTTGTTCGCCCTGGTGTGGGGGAGGGCCCGGGCTCACCGGCGGGAATGGCGGGTTGCTGGTCGCCCTGCGACAGCCCCCAGCCAAGCGCAGGAAACGGTCTCCGGGCGGTGTTCCGGGGCTGCGTCTCCTTGTTATCTGCTCTGGTGTGCGTGGGCAAGCCTGTTACAGATTGGGATAGTTGGGGCCCGAGCCGCCCTGGGGCGGCGTCCAGACGATATTCTGGCTGGGATCCTTGATGTCGCAGGTTTTGCAGTGAATGCAGTTGGCGGCGTTGATCTGCAGCCTTGGCCGGGTATCCCCATCCAGGATCTCGAACACCCCCGCCGGGCAGTAGCGCTGGGCGGGTTCGGCCCAGGTGGGCAGGTTGACCTCGACCGGAATGCGCGCGTCCTGAAGGGTCAGGTGACAGGGTTGATCCTCGTCGTGGCTGGTGCTGGCCAGATAGACGGAGGAGAGCTTGTCGAAGCTGAGCTTGCCGTCGGGTTTGGGGTAGTCGATGGGCTTGCAACGGCTGGCCAGGCGCAGCTGGCGGTAATCCGGTTCCTTGTCCAGCAGAGTAAAAGGAGAGGTCAAGGCAAAGAGTCGCTGCTCCAGCCAGTTGAAGGCGCCGCCGAGCCAGGGGCCGAAGCGGTGCAGGGCGGCCCCAACGTTGCGGGCCCTCTTCAGTTCCCGGGTCAGCCAGCTTTGCAGCAGCGCGTCCTGAAACTCGGCCAGATCCCGTCCCCCTTCATCCCCTCCTCGCAGTGCCATGGCGACCGTCGCGGCCGCCACCATGCCGGACTTCATGGCGGTGTGGATCCCCTTGATGCGGGAGAAGTCGAGGGTGCCCGCGTCACAACCGATGAGCAGGCCGCCGGGAAAGTGCATGCGCGGCAATGAGTGCCAGCCCCCCTTGGTGATGGCCCGTGCGCCGTAGCTGATGCGCTCGCCCCCCTGCAACGTTGCCGCGATGAGGGGGTGGTGCTTGAGACGCTGGAATTCGTTAAAGGGGCTGAGCCAGGGATTCTGGTAGTTGAGATCGACGATAAGGCCGACCGCCACCAGATCCTGGGCCAGATGATAGAGATAGAAGCCCCCCTGACTCTTGTTGCCCTTTCCCTCACCAAGGGGCCAGCCGCTGCCATGGAGCACCCGCCCAGGATGGGATTGTCCCGCAGGCACCTGCCACACCTCCTTGAAGCCGATGGCGTAATGCTGCGGCTGGGCGCTATTTTCCAGATGGAATCGGGCGATCAGCTGTTTGCCGAGGTGGCCGCGCGCCCCTTCGGCAAACAGGGTATAGCGCCCATACAGGGCCATGCCGGGCACGTGATCCACCTTGGGGTTGCCCTCCTTGTCGAGGCCAAGATCGCCGGTCACCACCCCGCGCACCCGGCCCTCCTCCACGATGAGGGTGCTGGCAGCAAAGCCCGGGTAGATCTCGACACCGAGGGCCTCGGCCTGCTTGCCGAGCCAGCGGCAGAGGGTGCCGAGGCTGATGATGTGGCTGCCGTCGTTGTGCATGCGGGGTGGCACCGCCCAGTGGGGCAACTGCAGGGAGCGGCTGTCGCTTTGCAGCAGATGGACCTGATCATCCGTCACCGGCACGCCGAGGGGGGCCTCCTGCCAGCTCTCTGGCAGCAGCTCCCTGAGGGCGACGGGATCGAACAGGGCGCCGGAGATGACGTGGGCGCCGATCTCGGCCCCCTTCTCCAGCAGGCAGACCGAGAGGGCCGGGGCCTGCTGCTTCAATGCGATGGCGGCGCTCAGGCCTGCCGGGCCGCCACCGACGATGACGACATCAAATTCCATTGCTTCGCGTTCCATCTTGCCTCTGCGCTCGACTTGGCCTAGGGTAGTGCTGGTAGTTTACGTAAACGTAAACCACTTTGTCAGCAGAAAAGTGAGTGACGACAAGGTGGACCCACACAACAGGTATGAGGGATGACCGCCATGAAGCTGCTGGTCGCAGTCAAACGGGTCGTTGATTACAACGTCAGGATCCGGGTCAAGGGGGATGGCTCCGATGTGGAGCTCGCCAATGTGAAGATGGGGATCAACCCGTTTTGTGAAATCGCGGTGGAGGAGGGGGTCAGGCTGCGGGAAGCCGGCGTGGCATCCGAGCTGGTGGTGGTGACCTTCGGCCCCGAGGCGGCGGCCGAGCAGTTGCGCCATGCCCTGGCGCTGGGGGCGGATCGGGCGCTGCACTATGTTACCGGCGAGACCCTGACTCCGCTCACCGTGGCCCGGGCCCTGCAAACGGTGTGCGGGCAGGAGCAGCCCGACCTGGTGCTGCTCGGCAAACAGTCCATCGATTCCGACAACAATCAGGTAGGGCAGATGCTCGCCGCCCTCAATGACTGGCCACTTGCCACCTTCGCCTCCGCCATCAGGCTGGTGGAGGGGGAATTGCAGGTGACCCGCGAGATAGACGGTGGCCTCGAGACCCTCGGCATGGCGCTGCCCGCCGTGGTGACCGTGGACTTGCGCCTCAACGAGCCGCGCTTCGCCTCCCTCCCCAACATCATGAAGGCCAAGCGCAAGCCGCTGGAGAGCCAGCCGTTCGCCGCCCTCGGGGTAGTGCCAGCCGGCCAGACACGGCAGCTCGGAGTAATGGCGCCGCCGGTACGCAGCGCCGGCATCAGGGTGGGCTCGGTGGACGAGCTGCTGGACAAGCTCAAGCACGAAGCCCGGGTGCTCTGATGGGCAGGGGCATGAGAGGGATGCCTCCCACAGGCGTGAGCGCCATGCATGGGGCAGCGGCCCAGGGGAGCAAGGGATCAATGGATGACATGAAGGTGCTGCCATGAGCGTACTTGTGATTGCGGAACATCATCAGGGGCGGATCGCCGACAACCTGGCCCAGCTGGTCACGGCGGCGGGGCGCCTGGGGGGCGAGGTGCACCTCTTGCTGCTGGGGCAGGGGCTGACGGAGGCGGGGGAGCAGGCCGCCGCCCTCACGGGGGTAAACCGGGTGCTGCTGGCAGAACATCCCATGCTGGCGGAGGGGCTCAACGACGGGGTCGACAGACTGCTCGCCGAGGTGGCCAGGGACTACCAGCACTGCCTGATGGCGGCCAGCAGCCAGGGCAAGGATCTGCTGCCGCGGGTGGCGGCCAGGCTCGGAGTGGAGATGATCGCCGAGGTGACCGGCATCGAGGGGCCCGACACCTTCCTGCGTCCCATCTATGCGGGCAACGCCATCGCCCGGGTGGCGAGCAGCGCCCCCGTCAAGGTGCTCACCGTGCGGCCCACCGCGTTCGCCAAGGCCGGGTCCGGGGAGGAGCGTGCCGCGATGGAATCGCTGCCGGTGGCCGAGGTGCGCTGCCGTACCCGGCTCATCGAGCGGCGTGCGGTGCGCTCCGCCAGACCCGAGCTCGGGGCGGCCCGGGTGGTGGTCTCCGGCGGGCGGGCACTCGGCTCGAAAGAGCACTTTGCCCTCATCGACGCTCTGGCGGACAAGCTGGGGGCTGCCGTCGGGGCATCGCGGGCCGCCGTGGATGCGGGTTATGTCTCCAACGACCTGCAGGTGGGGCAGACCGGCAAGGTGGTGGCCCCCGAGCTCTACATCGCGGTGGGCATCTCGGGCGCCATCCAGCATCTGGCGGGGATGAAGGAGTCCAAGGTGATCGTCGCCATCAACAAGGACGCCGAGGCCCCCATCTTCCAGGTGGCGGACTACGGTCTGGTGGGGGATCTCTTCACCCTGCTGCCGGAGCTCACCGCCAAGCTGTAAATTTGCCACAAAGGGGCGAAAAAAGCCGTCCGTGCTGTCTCGCCCCCGTTTCCATGCATATTCTCTGCAAGCCCTGGCCCGTTCAGGGCTTTTGTCTGATGAGTGCCCGGTGGCGCCGGGGCAAAAGGTTGCGCTGGATCCCAAAAAGCCTTTGCCCCCACGGGGGGCTGTCGTGTAAAAACGTTCGAGTCACCGATCACACACATCCATTCACGGAAAGCGTCATGAGCAAACAGATTTACAACTTCTGCGCCGGCCCCGCCATGTTGCCGGTTGAAGTCATGGAGCGCGCCCAGCGCGAATTTTGTAATTTCCAGGGGCTGGGAGCCTCGGTCATGGAGCTTTCCCATCGCGGCAAGCCCTATATGGCGGTCGCCGAGAAGGCCGAAGCGGACCTGCGCGACCTGCTGGCGGTGCCGGACAACTACAAGGTGCTCTTCATGCACGGCGGTGGCCGCGGCCAGTTCTCCGCCGTGCCCATGAACCTGCTGGGTGGCGCCAACAAGAAGGCGGATTACCTGGTGACCGGCGTCTGGGCCCAGAGCGCCGTGGATGAAGCCCAGAAATACGGTGACATCCAGACCTTCCAGGGGGTAGCCAAGAACGAGCAGGGGGTCTCCCACCTGCTGCCGACGCCGGCGTTTCGCGCCGATGCCGCCTATGTGCACTACTGCCCGAACGAAACCATCGATGGCATCGAGATGTTCGACATCCCGGCCACCGGCGATGTGCCCCTGGTGGCGGATCTCTCCTCCACCATTCTCTCCCGTCCCCTCGACGTGAGCCGCTTCGGCATCCTCTACGCCGGTGCCCAGAAGAACATAGGCCCCTCTGGTCTGGCCATCGCCATCGTGCGCGACGACCTGCTGAACCAGGCCCGCGCCGATGTGCCGTCCATCTTTGACTACCAGCTCACCGCCAAGAACGACTCCATGTTCAACACGCCCCCCACCTACGCCTGGTATCTGGCCGGGCTGGTGTTCGAGTGGCTCAAGGAGCAGGGTGGCCTGGCGGCGATGGAAGCACGCAACAAGGAGAAGGCTGACTTCCTCTACGGCTACCTCGATCAGTCGAGCTTCTACGGCAACAAGGTGGACGCGGCCTGCCGCTCCCGCATGAACGTGCCCTTCCAGCTGAAAAACGAGGCCCTGGACAAGCTGTTCCTGGCGGAGTCGGAAGCGGCCGGTCTGCTGGCCCTCAAGGGACACCGCATCGTCGGTGGCATGCGCGCCAGCCTCTACAACGCCATGCCCCTGGAAGGGGTCAAGGCCCTGGTCAGCTTTATGGATGACTTTGCCAAACGCCACGGTTGAGGCGTGCCTCCCCATTGCCAGACGCCGGGGACTCCCCGGCGTCTGTTTTTCAGACCCATCCTGACCCAGGCTGCCCTCTCCCGCGGTCGTGCCACTGTCGAACTTGCCGCGGGGGACGCGGGCTGTTAACGTCCGGTCAGGTGATTTAATTGAGATCGAACAGGAAGTCTATGAATTCGTTGCGTTTGGAACCCATTTCTAGCGTGGCCGGGGTGGTCAATCTGCCCGGCTCCAAGAGTGTCTCTAACCGGGCCCTGCTGCTGGCGGCCCTGGCCCGGGGCACCACCCGGCTGACCAACCTGCTCGACAGCGATGACATCCGCCACATGCTGGCGGCGCTGACCCAGCTCGGCGTCAAGTACAAGCTCTCCGCCGACAAGACCGAGTGCACCGTGCACGGTCTGGGTCGCAGCTTCGCGGTCTCGGCGCCGGTCAACCTGTTCCTCGGCAATGCCGGTACTGCCATGCGCCCTCTGTGCGCCGCCCTGTGCCTGGGCTCCGGCGAGTACACCCTGGGCGGCGAGCCGCGCATGGAAGAGCGCCCCATCGGCCACCTGGTGGATGCCCTGCGCGAAGCGGGTGCCCACATCCAGTACCTGAAGAAAGATGGCTATCCGCCCCTGGTGGTGGATGCCAAGGGGCTCTGGGGTGGCGATGTCCACATCGACGGCTCCGTTTCCAGCCAGTTCCTGACGGCGTTCTTGATGGCGGCCCCCATGGCGGCCGGCGACACCCGCATCCACATCAAGGGGGAGCTGGTCTCCAAGCCCTACATCGACATCACCCTGCACATCATGAAGCAGTTCGGGGTGGTCATCGAGCACGACGACTACAAGGTGTTCTACATCAAGGGCAACCAGACCTATGTCAGCCCGGGCGACTTCCTGGTGGAAGGGGATGCCTCCAGCGCCTCCTACTTCCTCGCGGCGGGTGCCATCAAGGGCAAGGTGCGGGTTACCGGCATCGGCAAGCACAGCATCCAGGGGGACATCCACTTCGCTGACGTACTGGAGAAGATGGGGGCTCGCATCACCTGGGGCGATGACTTCATCGAGGCCGAGCAGGGGCCGCTCAAGGGCATCGACATGGACATGAACCACATCCCGGATGCGGCCATGACCATCGCCACCACGGCGCTGTTTGCCGAGGGCACCACCACCATCCGCAACATCTACAACTGGCGGGTGAAGGAGACCGACCGACTGCACGCCATGGCGACCGAGCTGCGCAAGCTGGGCGTGGAAGTGGAGGAGGGGCACGACTTCATCACCGTGATCCCGCCCGCACAGCTGACCCACGCGGCCATCGACACCTACAACGATCACCGCATCGCCATGTGCTTCTCCCTGGTGGCGCTGTCGGACACCCCGGTCACCATCAATGATCCGGGTTGTACCTCCAAGACCTTCCCGGATTACTTCGACAAGCTGGCCAGCATCAGCCAGGCCGTTTAAGCCCGTCGGGCCCGCCTGGTGCGGGCCTTTTCATTGCTTGTGCTCCCTTCCCGCCTCCGACTTTTTCACCCCTTTAGCAGCATTGTGCAAACTTGCAAGGTGCGATAATAAAATTCCTTGGCAAAGAATGTAATTTTCTATTTACACCGTCCCGGTCGCGGGCTAGATTGAAGTTTCTTCATCGCAGTCATTTAGCAGGAAACTTGGTCATGCAGCATCAAACCGACGACGTTCGTATCAGTGAAATCAAAGAGTTATTGCCCCCGGTTGCGGTGCTTGAGAAGTTTCCGGCGACCGACACCGCCTCGGCCACCGTGTTTGAATCCCGTCAGGCCATCCACAACATCCTGGCCGGCGACGATGATCGTCTGCTGGTGGTGATCGGCCCCTGCTCCATCCACGATCCGGTCGCCGCCCTGGAATACGGCAAACGCCTCAAGGTGCTGCGCGACGAGCTGAAAGATCAGCTGGAGATCGTGATGCGGGTCTACTTCGAAAAACCCCGTACCACAGTGGGCTGGAAGGGGCTGATCAACGACCCCTACCTCGACAACAGCTGCCAGATCAATGACGGCCTGCGCCTGGGTCGCAAGCTCTTGCTGGATCTCAACGACATGGGGCTGCCGACCGCCTCCGAGTTCCTCGACATGATCACCCCGCAATACGTGGCGGATCTGATGAGCTGGGGTGCCATCGGCGCCCGTACCACCGAATCCCAGGTACACCGCGAGCTGGCCTCCGGTCTCTCCTGCCCGGTGGGCTTCAAGAACGGCACCGACGGCACCATCAAGGTGGCCATCGACGCCATCGGCGCCGCCAGCGCCCCGCACCACTTCCTGTCGGTGACCAAGTACGGCCACTCCGCCATCGTCTCGACCGCTGGCAACCCGGACTGTCACATCATCCTGCGCGGTGGCCGCGAGCCCAACTACAGCGCCCGTCACGTGGATGAGGTGGTGAGTGGTCTGGACAAGGCCGGTCTGCCCCAGAAAGTGATGATCGACTTCAGCCACGCCAACAGCAGCAAGCAGTTCAAGAACCAGATGCTGGTGGCCGAGGACGTGGCCGGTCAGCTGCGTACCGGCAGCAAGGCGGTGTTCGGCGTCATGGTGGAGAGTCACCTGGTGGAAGGGCGTCAGGATCTGGTGGACGGGTGCGAGCTCACCTTCGGCCAGAGCATCACCGACGCCTGCATCGGCTGGGCCGATACCGAGGTGCTGCTGCACAACCTGGCGGACGCCGTGGCCGCTCGCAACGCCCTCTGAGCCCAAGGCACCCCGTTGGCGGGGCAATAAAAAAGCGCGACCCTGGGTCGCGCTTTTTGTTTGGCCATCTCTCGGCAGGTCGCGGTTTACTTGGCCCGCTCCTGGTGGCCGCGCAGGCGGATGTTGATCATCTCCACCACCAGCGAGAAGGCCATGGCGAAGTAGATGTAACCCTTGGGAATGTGCAGATCCAGCCCTTCGGCCATCAGCGCCACCCCGACCAGAATAAGGAAGGAGAGGGCCAGCATCTTGATGGTGGGGTGGGTATCGACGAAGTCGCCGATTGCCTTGGCGGCAAACATCATGACGCCGACGGCGATGATGATGGCCAGCACCATGACAGGGACATGATCCGCCATGCCCACGGCGGTGATGACGGAGTCCAGGCTGAAGATGATGTCGAGGATGGCGATCTGCACCAGGGTGGACAGGAAGCCCGCGGTCTTGCTCACCACACCCGCCTCTTCGGCGGCCCCTTCCAGGCTCTGGTGGATCTCGTGGGTGCTCTTGGCGATGAGGAACAGACCCCCCACCAGCAGGATGAGATCCCGTCCCGAGATGGCTTCCCCCAGCACGGTGAAGAGGGGCTCGGTGAGGCGCATCACCCAGGCCAGGGAGAGCAGCAGCAGGATGCGGGTGCCCATGGCGAGCCCCAGCCCCAGGATGCGCGCTTTCTGGCGCTGGGCTTCCGGCAGGCGACCCACCAGGATGGAGATGAAAATGATGTTGTCGATGCCGAGCACGATCTCGAGCAGGGTCAGGGTGGCGAGCGCGACCCAGGCGGAGGGGTCAGCAATCCATTCCAGCATGATTGAACCTTGGTTGAACAGTGATTGAGGTAGAAGCCGCGCATTTTAGCAGGGGGTCATGGCTTGTCCCAGTGGCGGGAAAAGATAAAAATGGCGGCGATCCAACAGGAGGGAAACATGTTTCGATTAGGGCTCATCATCAACCCCGTCGCCGGCATCGGCGGGGCCGTCGGTCTCAAGGGCAGTGACGGCATGGTCGCCGAGGCGCTGGCGCGCGGGGCCGTCCCCAAGGCCCGGGAGCGGGCCCGCCAGGCCCTGTTGCCCCTGTGCGAGCTGACCACGTCATTCGAGCTGCTGACGGTGGCCGGTGAGATGGGGGGGACGCTTGCCGCAGAGCTCGGGCTGCCCCATCGCATTGTCCATCGGCCTGCCGGGGCGCAGACGAGCGCCGAGGACACCCGGGCTGCCGCCCTGGCCCTGCGCGATGCCGGGGTGGATCTGCTGCTCTTCGCCGGTGGCGATGGCACCGCCCGTGACATCTGCGCGGCGGTGGGGGAGTCCTGCCATGTGCTCGGCATCCCGGCGGGGTGCAAAATCCACTCCGGGGTCTACGGGGTGACGCCGGCGGCGAGCGGCCGAGTGGCGGCCAGAATGATCGCAGGGGAGCTTCTGAGCCTGGTGGATGCGGAGGTGATGGACATCGACGAGGAGGCGTTTCGCGCCGGCAAGGTGCGCGCCCGCCACTACGGCCAGCTGCTGGTGCCCGGGGATCTGCGCTACGTGCAGGCGGTCAAGCAGGGGGGGCGGGAGTCCGAGGCGCTGGTGCTCGCCGATCTTGCCGCCGGTGTGGTTGAGCAGATGGAGCCCGATACCCTCTACCTGATGGGGTCGGGGAGCACGGTGGCCGCCTGCATGGGGGAGCTGGGTCTGGAAAATACCTTGCTCGGTGTGGATCTGGTGGAAAATGGCCGGCTTATCGGGCAGGATCTGTCCGCCGCCGAGATCCTGACCCGGATCCGCGGCCGTCGCTGCCGTCTGATCATCACCCTGATCGGCGGTCAGGGACATTTGTTCGGGCGCGGAAATCAGCAATTGAGTCCAGACGTGATCCGGGCCGTCGGGCGCGAGCATATCCAGGTGCTCGCCACCAAGTCCAAGCTGGCGGCCCTCGAGGGCCGTCCGCTGCTGGTGGATACCGACGATCCGGCACTGAACCGGTCGTTACGTGGTTATCTGCGCATCACCACGGGATACAAGGATCAGGTCATCTACCCGGTGGCCAACCCGGAATAGGACATCAAGGATGCGGCTGGCCTGGCGCCAGAGAGCCGCGATCAACCGGATCGCGGTTCCACTCCCCGAATTTTTTGCCGGCAATCCCGGAAATGAGGCTGCGTTAAATGACGATTCACGATTTTGAACACAAGTTGTTGGGACTGATCGACGCCATGGTCGCCACGGCCAGCGAGGACGAGCTGTTTGCGGGCGGCTACCTGCGGGGTCATATCTCGCTGGCGGTGGCGCGGGCCGAGCTGGAGGGCAAGACCCTGGTGCGGGACGTCAAGAGCTATGTGCTGCGCAGCCTGAACGAGGCCATCTTGCAGGGTGAGCTCTCCGAGCAGGACGAGGTGCTGGTGCAGGAGATGTGGAAGCGTCTGCAGGCCCAGGCGGAAGCTTGATCCCATTCGCAGTTCAAACACAAGTTTAAGTAATCTGCTTCCCTGAGTGTTATCAAAAGGTTAATAATGAGGCTCGCCTTTTGTTTCAGGGATTAAACCATGGCCTCCACCTCACGCATTGCCACCAGACTGCCGCTCGAGATGCTCTATCACTGGGAGCGGCAGTGTCCCGACCGAATCTATCTGCGTCAGACCATCTACCGCGAATACGTCGACTTCACCTGGGGTGAGGTTGCCGACGAGGCGCGGCGCATGGTGACGGCACTGCGCGCCCTGGGCCTGGTGCCCGGTGACAAGGTGGCCCTGCTCTCCAAGAACTGCGCCCAGTGGTTCATCGCCGATCTGGCGATGCAGATGGGGGGATACGTGAGCGTGCCCATCTACCCCACCGCCAACGTCGACACCATCGAATACGTGCTGCGCCACAGCGAAACCAGGGCGATCTTCGTCGGCAAGCTGGACGACTGGAAGAGCCAGGAGGCGGGGGTGCCCGGGGATCTGCTGCGTATCGCCCTGCCTTACGACACCATGCCGGCCGCCCACCAGTGGGACGATCTGCTGGCGCAATACGACCCCATCCCGGACAGCCCGGTGCAGGCGCCGGATGCCCTGCTGAGCCTGGTCTACACCTCCGGCAGCACCGGCAAGCCCAAGGGGGCCATGCTGAGCGTGGAGCGCTATGCCTGGTCCTGCGAGAAGCTGGTGGAGGCGGTCTCCCTCACCGCCGAGGATCGCGGCTTCTCCTACCTGCCCCTTGCCCACATCACCGAGCGGGTCTACATCTACGGCGGCAGCCTGTTCAGCGGTGCCACCATCGCCTTCCCCGAATCCCTCGACACCTTCATCGAGGACGTCAAGCGCTGCCGTCCCACCGTCTTCATCTCGGTGCCGCGGCTCTGGGCCATGTTCCGCATCAAGATCCACGAGAAGCTGCCCCAGAAAAAGCTGGCGCTGCTGCTCAAGATCCCCCTCGTCTCCAGCCTCATCAAGAGCAAGCTGCAAAAGGGGCTGGGGCTGGATCAGGCGCGGGTGCTGGGCTGCGGCTCTGCGCCGGTGGCCCCGGCGCTGCTGGAGTGGTATCACAGCATCGGCATCCATATCACCGAGGCCTGGGGCATGACCGAGAACCACGCCTACTCCACCCTCAACTACCCGTTCCGGGCGGACAAGATAGGCACCGTCGGCAAGGCCGGGCCCGGGGTGACCATCAAGATCTCCGACGAGGGGGAGATCCTCTGTCGCTGCGACGGCATGATGGTGGGCTACTACAAGGATCCCGAGCACAGTGCAGAGGCCATCGACGCCGAGGGCTGGCTGCACACCGGTGACATGGGCAAGCTGGATAGGGAGGGTTACCTCACCATCACCGGCCGCATGAAGGACGTCTTCAAGACCGCCAAGGGCAAGTACGTGGCCCCGGTGCCCATCGAGGGGATGCTCGGGCAGGAGCCCATCATCGAGCAGCTCTGCGTCATCGGCTACGGCATGCCGCAGCCGGTCGCCCTGGTGCAGCTCGCCGAGAGCGCCATGAAGGGGAACAAGGCCGGGGTGGAAGCCCAGCTGGAGGCTGCCCTCAACCGGGTCAACGACAAGCTGGAATCCCATGCTCGCCTGCGGGGCATCCTGGTGGTCAAGAGCCCCTGGAACATCGAGAACGGGGTGCTGACCCCCACCATGAAGATCCGCCGCCACCTGCTGGAACAAAAATACGCGGACATCGGCGAGCGCTGGTCCGGCAGCCAGCGCATCCTGTGGGAGTCCTGACAGGGGCCGGCGCCGCCATATCGGCCATATCAATGACAGTCGGGGGAGCCAGTGGCTCCCCCGCTGTATTTCAGGGGGAAGCAAGCCGACAGGGGGCGGGCGGGGCTGGGGCATTGACCCCTTACCCGATGCTTCCCGCCGCCGCCATACCGCCCAGCGTCGAGGGAACAGGCAGGGAAGGTATTTGCAAAATCCATGGAGAGGCGGGATCCCAGTGGCTGGGCAAATGCATCTTGGGATCACATACGGGGGCAGCCAGGGACGGGGGCGGGGCATTGACCCCTTCCCCGACGTTTCCCGCCGCCGCCATACGGCCCGTCGTCGAGGGAACAGGCAGGGAAAGGCATTTGCAAAATCCATGGAAAGGCGGGATCCCAGTGGCTTGGCAAATGCATCTTGGGGTCACACACGGGGGTCGCAAGGGGCGGGGTGGGGCATTGACCCCTTCCCCGACGTTTCCCGCTGCCGCCATGCCGCCCCGCGTCGGGGGAACAGGCAGGGAAGGTATTTGCAAAATCCATGGAGAGGCGGGATCCCAGTGGCTTGGCAAATGCATCTTGGGGTCACACACGGGGGCCGCAAGGGGCAGGGCGGGGCATTGGCCCCTTAACCTGGGCTTCCCGACACCGAAGAGGAGGTCTGCCAATAAGGTCATCGGAGGGAGACCGCCCTCACATGGGGCAGGGGGGCATCTGATGCACGGCGCCAGAGGCGCAGAGAAAGGGGGGTGAGGGGCAGGATGAGAGCCGCAGAGAGCAAGAAGGGGAGCCGCAGCTCCCCTTCCCGTTGGCGGATGCAGGGGTCAGACGGCTTTGTACTCAAGCTCGACCGAGCCCAGCGCCTTCAGGGTGGACTGGGCCGAATCCCGCTGGCTGATCTGGCCATCCTTGCTCTCCAGCAGCACGGCGCGGCGCACGGTGGCGAGATCCTCGCCACCCAGCACAGCGTGGGCGCAGGCCATCTGCATCGGCGGCAGGCTCGGGTTGAAGGCGGCGTTCTCGGCATAGCGGCCGCAGAAGATGCGCCCATCCTCGAACTGCAGCGCCACCGCGGCATAGCCCTGGCTGTAGGGGGCATAGCTCTGGCGGGCGGCGGCGAGCGCAGCCTGCCACAGGGGGTCGTCGCTCTCGAGCACCAGCTCGTCGTGAGCCTGGGGGCTCATCAGGGCATCGGTGATCTCGAGATCGGCGGGGCCGAAGGAGTGGGGCAGGAAGGATTGCAGCTCGCTGAGATCGTCCGGCAGGGAGACCTTCAGGGTCTTGGCGGTGCTCAGCTCGTTCATGAACTGGCGGCAGTGGCCGCAGGGGGTGTAGTTCACGGTGATCTCGGAGATCCCGGTCTCGCCACCCAGCCAGGCGTTGGAGATGGCGGACTGCTCGGCGTGGACCGAGTGGAACAGCCCCTGGCCCGCGAACTCCATGTTGGCGCCAAAGTACCAGGTGCCGCTCAGGCCGCAGGCGATGGCGCCGACGAAGAACCTGGAGATGGGGGCCACCGAGCAGGCGGCCGCCAGCGGCAGCAAGGCCAGACGCAGGGCCCTGTCATCCAGCCCGGTGGCGGCTTTCAGGGTCGCGACCTGGTCCGGGGTGAAACGGGCCTGGAAATCGTCCCCCAGCATGGGCAGCAGGGCGGCCTGGAGCGGGGCGGAAAGGGTCTCGAATGGCTTGGCAAAGCGGGGATGCATACTGTGTCCTCAAAGGCCAATTGGGGGGCCATTGTAGGGAGCAAGCGCGGCGAATTGTGTGAGCGCGCTCACGCCTTGATGGGCAAAGGGGCGGGGATGGTAAAGGAAACGTTTGTCTTTCGCAATCTGTGCGCCAGCTCCCGGCATCAGGGAGGTGAGGGTATCGGATGGAAACGGTGAAAGGGCACAGAGGCCATGGCCGCAGGGGCGGCCACGGCAGCGGGGATCAGGCCAGCCAGTGGTAGAGGGCGAACAGCAGGGGGGCGATGGCCGCGGTCAGCACACCGCACACCACCATGGCCAGCGACGAGAAGGCGCCCTGGGTCACCCCCTGCTCGGCGGAGGCGGCGGTGCCGATGGCGTGGGCGCAGGCTCCCATGGCGAGCCCCTGGGCCTCGGGGTCGGTGACCCGCATCAGCTTGAGCAGGGGATAGCCCGCCAGGGCCCCCAGGATCCCCACCACCACCACCACGGCGGCGGCGATGGCGGGAATGCCGCCGAGGGACTGGCTGACGCTCATGGCGAGCGGCGTGGTGATGGACTTGGTGGCGATGGAGGCGAGCAGCGCCGGATCCGCCCCCATCAGGTGGCCGACCCCCAGGGTGGTACAGACCGAGATGAGCACCGCGGTGAGGGTGCAGGCCAGGATGGGTGTGAGCTTGTCGCGGATCTGGCGCGCCTGCTGGTAAAGCGGCAGGGCCAGGGCCACCACGGCGGGTTCCAGCAGGGCGGTCAGGGGCGAGGCCCCCTGCTGGTACTGATCCAGGGGCAGATCGAGCCAGAGCAGCAGGCCGATGATGACGGCGGTGGGGATCAGCACCGGATTGATGACGGGCCAGGGCAGGCGGCGGTAGAGGGCCCGGGTCATGAAATAGAGGGCCAGGGTGAGGGGCAGGGCGAACCAGAGGATCATGGCTTGTTCATCCTTTGATAGAGGTGGCCGACCGCGCCCAGGATGAGCACGATGCCGAGCACGACGCAGAGCATGATGAGACCGAAGGATTGGCGCAGGGGCTCGAGCCAGGCCACCAGGCCCACCGCCACCGGCACGAACAGCACCCCCATGTGGCGCAGCAGCAGGCCGCCCCCCAGCTCGACCCAGGAGAAGCGGACGATCTGCAAGGAGAGCAGCACGAACAGCAGCAGCATGCCGATGATGCTGCCGGGGAAGGCGAAGGGCAGGATGGCCGCCACGGCCTTGCCTGCCAGCAGACAGGCGATGATGACCAGAAAATCACGAAGGTAGCGCAGGGTGCGTTGCAGCAGCACGGGGGCCTCATCTTGGCAAGTGTGAGCGAGGTCGCAGTTTAACAGGCACGGGGGGGAGGGAACAGGGTCAACTGGCCCGCAGGGGATACAATGGCCCGGCTTCAACCCCATTCACAAGAAGGAGTTCCCATGTCGACCCCCTCTCTCCTGGCCCGGTTGCGCCAACTGCCCGCCGATCCCGCCCTCCCTGACACCCTGCTGCAAACCCGCCAGTGGGAGGGGCCGCTTTGCCGGGTGAGGCTCGACAACACCGGGAAGCAGTCCGAGGCCGTCCACCACTGGCGGCTGTTTGAGGGGGATCTCGGACTTGCGCCCGACGCGGCCATCTACGGAGAGGGGTTCCAGATGCTGGCCCAGACCGGGGGGCGCTGGAATGCCCCCGAGCACCTGGGCCGCTGCCCCGATGCGTCTGTCTATCGCATCACCGCCGACCATGGCTACCACACGGTGCACAACCTGCTGCTGGTGGCGCAGGAGAGGGGCTGGCTGCTGCTGGCCTTTGCGAGCTGCCAGCGCTTTGGCGGGGAGTTTCGCCTCCATCCCGACGGGCGCCTCGAGATCGTGATGAACACCGAAGGACGCACCCTGGCGCCGGGTGCACACTGGCAGAGCGAGGCGCTGATCTGCCTGGAGGGGCCGGACAGGGAGGCCCTGCTCGCGACGCTGGCGCAGCATATTGCCGCCGAGCACGGCTCCCTGGTGGGGGAGGTGCCCACGCGCCCGAGCGGCTGGTGCTCCTGGTATCACTACTACGCGAACGTGAGCGCGGCGGACATTCGCGAGAACCTGGCGGTGCGGGCCGAGCGTTTCCCGGCCCTGCGCTACGTGCAGATAGATGACGGCTATCAGGCCAGGATGGGGGACTGGCTCACCCCTTCCGCCAAGTTCGAGGAGGGGGTGGCGGCCCTGGCAGGGGAGATCCGCGCCGCCGGTTGCGAGCCTGCGCTCTGGGTCGCCCCCTTTATCGCCGAGCCCGGCTCCCGAGTGTTCCAGCAGCACCCTGACTGGTTCGTGAAAGGGGAGGATGGCCTGCCGCTCCCCTCGGAGCGGGTCACCTACGGGGGCTGGCGCTGCACCCCCTGGTACGTGCTGGATGGCACCCACCCCGAGGTGCAGACGCACCTGGAGCAGGTATTTCGCACCCTGCGTACCCAGTGGGGCATTCACTACTTCAAGCTCGATGCCAACTTCTGGGGGGCCATCCACGGTGGGCGCTTCCACGACCCCGCCGCCACCCGGGTGGAGGCCTATCGGCGCGGCATGGCCGCCATCCTGCGCGGCGCCGGGGAGGGGGCCTTCCTGCTCGGCTGCAATGCGCCGCTGTGGCCGAGCCTCGGCCTGGTGCACGGCATGCGGGTGAGCGATGACGTGGAGCGCCAGGGCCCCCGTTTTCGCCAGATAGCGCGAGAAGCCTTCTGCCGCGCCTGGCAGCATGAGCGGCTCTGGGTGCTGGACCCGGACTGCGTCTGCCTGCGGGATATCCCGGGCCAGCACGGGAGCCGCGCCGAGTACGACTTCCACCTGGCCGCCCTGGTGGCGAGCGGTGGCATGGTGCTGGCGGGGGACAGATTGCAGGATCTGGACGAGGCGCAAGGGGCGCGCCTTGGCAAGCTGCTCGCCCTGTGCGCCGCGCGCACCCCGGCGGCCCGCTTCGAGGGGATGGCATTCGAGCGCGGGCGGGTGGCGCTGCCCGGGGGCGGCGAGCTGCTCTGCCTGTTCAACTGGGGGGAGCACCCCTGCGAGTTCCCGTTGACGCCGGGGGGCACGGACTTCTGGGACGAGACGCCCCTGGGGAGCACCCTGGTGCTGCAAGGGGGGCAGGGGGCGGTGATCCGCTACCCCTGATGGCGTTGCACTGCAAAAAGGCTCCCGAGGGAGCCTTTTTTACGTGGCGAAATGGTCTCTAGAAGTGCCACTCCATCCCGATGGCGTAATTGGCGGAGCCATAGCCCGGGATCTCGTTGCTGGAGGCGAGCGCCTTGACGGTGAGGCGAGTTGTCAGGGGGATGCCGAGCCCCATGCCGATGGCGATCTCGTCGCTCTGATCCCCCATCATGTCCACCCGCAGGGTGCGATAGAGGGAGAGATCCTGGCTCATCTGGGCATAGATCTGGGACGACTTGTTGTAGAGCTGGCCGAACACCTCCATCTGGAAGCCGTTTTGCGGCGTGATGGCCAGGGGAATGCCGGCGAAGCGGTAGAGATCCGAGTGGTTGAAATAGCTGTTGGTGATTTGCGGGGTGAAGTCGGTCTGCTGGTAGAGGGTGCTGAAATTGCGCTCGATGAGCCGGTAGGTCTGCTCCGGCAGGCGCAAGAGGTAGTCTGGCACCTCGAACCGGGCGCCAGCGAGGGCGGCCTGGGGCAGCAGGGCACAGGCGACGAGTGTCAAAGCAGGCAGAGCTGAACGCATAAAACGAGAGTTCCCCAACAGTCGAAAGCACGGCATCCATGCCGTCAGCGTATCTAAATATTCACACTATCAGGAGCTTGGGCTCCCTGCCCATTATGTCGCGAGCCGGGGAAACGCATCGATTTTTAACTGTGAAACGGCTCACATCTCACAGATTTTCAAGGTAGTGATAGAGACTCTTTAGAATCGCAAAGTTCCGTTCGTTCCCCTGGTTCTGTTCCGCCAGGGCTTCCAGGCGCGGCACATAATCCGGCAGGCGGCGGCTGAAGTAGTCGCTGCAATGCAGGCGCCAGCGCTTCTGCTCCGCTTCGCTCAAGGTGTGGGGCCAGTTGCGGGCGCGGTAACGGAACAGCATCTCGGGCAGACGGGGATCCGTGAAGGCAAACTCCCGCTCCCCCAGCAGATCCGCCGGGGTGGCGCGCACCAGATCCATGGTGGACTTGTCGCCGTGGCCGAAGAAGCCGGCGTAGAGCTGGGTGTCGGGGTCGCCGTCGGTGTTGCCGGCAAACTCCTGGTTGAACACCTCCACCAGTTTTTCCCGCACCTCGGGGTGGGCCCGCAGCAGATCCAGGCTTTTGCGGCACTGTGCCCGATTGATGCCCAGTTCGTCCGCCCGCTCCGGCGTCAGGGTGGCGGCCGGGGCCAGCACCGGGCACTTGTTGATGTGCACCAGTTTGACCGGAATGCCAGCCAGATCCCCCAGCTCCTCTTTTCTGGTGTAGAGGCGCTCGCGGATCTCCTCGCAGGAGAGCTCGATGAGCGGAGTCGGGTCACGGGTCAGATCCACCATGATCACCGCGTTCTGGTTGCTGGGGTGCCAGGCGAGCGGCGACACCCAGCTCGCACACCCCTGCCAGGGGGAGAACATGCCGGAGACGTGCACCAGGGGTTTCATGGTCACCACGTCGATGAGGGCCTTCACCTTGTTCTTGTTGCGAAGATCAAAGAGGTACTCGAAGAGCTTGGGCTGGGCTTTTTTCACCAGCCTGGCCATCTCGATGGTGGCCAGCACATCCGAGAGCGCATCGTGGGCGTTGGCGTGGGCCACGCCGTTGGCCACGGTGAGCTTCTCCAGCCGGAAGCTCGGCTTGCCCTCTTCGTCAAACGCCCACTCTATTCCCTGCGGGCGCAGGGCGTAGCAGGCCCGCAGCATGTCGAGGATGTCCCAGCGGGAGTTGCCGTTCTGCCAGGCGTAGGCATAGGGGTCATAGAAGTTGCGATAGAGGGTGTAGCGGGTCACCTCGTCATCGAAGCGGATGCTGTTGTAGCCGAGCACGCAGGTGCCCGGGGTGGCGAACTCTGCGTGGATCTGGCGGATGAAGTCCGCCTCGCACAGCCCGTCCTTCATCGCCTTTTGCGGCGTGATGCCGGTGATGAGGCAGGCTTCCGGCTCCGGCAGGTAATCTGCCGGCGGCTTGCAGTAAATCACCAGCGGCTCGCCGATGACGTTGAAATCCGCGTCGGTGCGAATGCCCGCAAACTGCGACGGCCTGTCTTTGGCCGGACTGATGCCGAAGGTCTCGTAGTCGTGGAAATAGAAGGTAGGCTTTGTCTGCTGGCTCATTTCGTGGTTCTGAATTGTGTTTATATGCTTGAAAAACAAGTCGTTATACGGAGTGTCATCTCAGATTGTCTCACTTTGTCCGATCTTGATTCAGTCCGTTTCAGACCAGTTTGGTACGTATCTGTGTACATGTCTGGGCGCGTTAATGTGTCAGTGAAAAATCAGATGGCCAATCACAGGAGAGTCATATGCCACTTACTGATGCGAAGCTACGGGCACTTTATGGTAAGCCCTACTTTGGTAAGACGGAATTGTCAGATCGTGATGGATTGTCAGCTCGGGTCACCGAGCGTGGCACCATCTCATGGCAATATCGCTATCGCTGGCAAGGAAAAGCGGCGAGACTCAAAATTGGACGCTATCCCGACCTTAAACTCGCTGATGCCAGGGCTTTGATCCCTGCTATCCGTGGTGCACTTGAGCGTAATGAACACCCCAGAGTTTTCTGGGATAAGCTCCACCAGAAGCATGATGTCACACTGAAACAGTGCTGCGAGCATTTTCGTGAGCACCATCTGCCCAAGCTGCGGCCCCGTACGGTCATGCTTTATGAGCATACCATGCAGCGCTATTTCGAACCTCTGTTTATTGGTATTCCGGTTGAACAGATCCCGTTTTCCAGCTGGCTGGAGTGGTTTGATAAAATTGGCAAGAAAAAGCCCAAAAATGCCGGTCATTTATTACGCAGATTAAAGTCCATTCTTAGTTTTTGTATTCGGAGAAATCTCATTGTCGGCTCTCAACCTGAGAGAGGTACTCGTGTGCTGACCATGCGTGAACTCGGTCAGATTTGGATTGCATTCGAACAGAGCAGGGCTAGCCGCGGATTAAAATTGGCTGCCAAACTGGTGATTCTGCTGGGCTGTCGCAGTGGCGAGGCATTGGGGGCGCAGTGGAGTGAGTTCAATATGGAGGAGCAAATTTGGACGGTTCCCGCTGCTCGTGCCAAAAGTGGGGCGCCAATACGTCGGCCTATTCCTACCCGGGTGATGATGTTGCTGCAAGAAGCGGCGGCGAAATCTCGGCTAAAGAGCGGCCCTGTATGTCGCTCGCCGGTGAATCCAAAGCAGTCATTAAGTAGTGCATCTCTTATCCAGCTTGCAGAGCGGGTGAGAGAGAAACTGGATCTTCCGTATTGGCGTATGCACGATATGCGTCGGACGCTGAGTACGCGTTTATCGGAGGAGCGCATCATGCCACAGGTAACCGAGAAAATGCTCGGCCACCGAATGACTGGTGTGATGGCCATCTACAATCTGCATGATTGGATTGATGAGCAACGTGAGGCATATGAGTTATGGGATAAAAAATTAATGGAGGCAGTGAAATCCATTCAGGAAATGTAAATATAATGGAGTAATAAAAATAGCGGTATAATTCATCATCTAAGATGAGCTATTTTCCCTTGATATCCAACTGCTGACCTCTGCCGCAGAATAAAAACCTTTATTGTGTGGCGGTGGAAACTTGTGTTCTTTAATCCACCTGTACAGTGTTGATCTGGAAATGCCAAGCTGTTTTAAAAGCGCTTTGGTTTTTATTAGTTTAGGTTCGTTGTTGTTCATATGGCCTCCTGTTTTTTAGGAGGTTAAAACACCATTAGCGTATATGTCAATTTGCTCCGTTTTTAGATGGCTTGCTTTTATGATATAGAAAAACAAGTCGCCATACTCATACTATAAAAATGAACTTTAAAACTGTTTTTGTATATTATAAAAGCAATGAAAATGGTCGTGTATCAATATGGCTCATGGTCATGATATGTAAATTTCAATGGCGGAGGTGCTCGTTCTGTCTCCTTGGTTGCCTTTAGGGTAGGGTTTTGCTTCAGAGTTGAATCCACCGCAGCCTAACATGCACCCCTACTGCTTTATTCAATTGGCCCTCCCTCATGTCACTGAGTCAGCGAACACAATTTGTATCATCTGGGGCGATCCGTGATGGCTTAGCCAGAAAATCATTAATAGCCATAATACCCAATTCCATTTTACTTCGTGCGGAGACATTCGCGGAGTGAACACGAATAAGGGGTGGTATGAAGTGATTGGTCATTACCTCTTTTTCTATCCAAAGAATAACGTCGTAGCCTGTTCCTCTATTATCATCACCTAGGTCATGGTCGAGGCTAATTTCTGTCACTGCTCCTGTTTTTAGCCATGCAATCGCTTCGTCTGGCCAGAATACGCGAACGCACCCTGCCGGTGTTTCTCTCTCATCGTCCAGATACAATTTCATGTTGCTTCCTCTTGGTCACTACAGGCTCATCAGTCATGACATATTTTCTGCAATAGGCGAACAACACCGCGATTAGCCCCATCAACAATCTGCTCACCGGGAAACGGCAGCCGGGATGACAACCCGGGGTCGGGATCGATGTAATAGACAGATGCGCCTGGGTTGATGTTTTGCAGCAAAGAGAATGCAGGTTCAACCAGTAAACTGGTGCCGATAATTATCACAATATCGGCCTCGCAGAGCCAGCGACGAGCGTGTTGATACTCATAAACCGTCTCACCAAACAGCACGATATCAGGGCGCAACTGTGAGCGGGTACATGGGCAGCACTCGCCCATCTTTACATCCTTGGACCACAGCTGCCGGTATTTTGGACTACGAAAGCCCTTGGGTACCAAAAACCGGATTGAACCATGCAGATGAATAACACCATGGCTACCGGCCCTCTCATGTAAGTCATCAATATTCTGGGTGATGATCCCAACACGATATTTCGGCTGTAGCTGGGCGATCAGATAGTGGGCTTGCGAGGGGGAGGCTTCCAACATGGTTTGACGCCGCTGGTTGTGAAAGGCCAGGAAACCAGCCAGATCCGTGTCCAGGCTGCTCGCGTGTGAATAGCGCCAGTTTTCATCGTGATGCCAAATACCCTCCTTGCCTCTGAACGTGGGTACTCCGCTTTCCGCTGACAAGCCAGCCCCGGTGAAGAAGATGATATTGGGGTGATAACCTTGGCCTGTAGTAAGGGCTTGTGCTCGTCTCTTTCGATGACGGCGCTGATGTCTTCGTGCTCGGGAAGAAATTGGTTGCATAAGATTACCTTTGGTCAGCATCGGCTGAAATTGACAAATTAGTTGGCGTCATCCCACTCGGGTAAGGGCAATTTAGAAGCCTTGCGACAATGCCTGTTTGGGCAACAAAGGGGAGGTGTGATGGGATGTGGGCAGTTTGCTACTGTATCCGCCTGAAAACGCGACATGTGCAAAACCCCAGTATCGAATCGGCACAGTCCGCTCGGTATAGTCAGTCGAGCTCACATCCAGAGGAGACATGCGATGAGCGTCCGTTTCATCTCCTGGTCAATTGCCCGGTTGCCCTGGCTAGCCGTTTTCTTGCTCGGTGCGTTCCCCCAACTTGGAATCGCGGGCGATTGCACCTACCGCAAGGACAGCCTCGGCCACACCCGCTATCAATGCCAGGATGGCCGCCATGGTTCGCTGCGCACCGACAGCCTTGGCACCGTCAGGGATTCAGGTACCGGCGTCACCTGGCGCAAAGACTCGTTGGGCAATGTCAGAGGCAGCGATGGCACCACCTATCGGCAAGATAGCCTGGGCAATGTGCGCGCCAGCAATGGCAAGTGTGGCCTGAACGTCACTTGGCGCAAAGACAGCCTCGGCAACCTGCGTGCCTCCGATGGCACCCTGTGCCGCAGCGACTCATTAGGCACGCTGCGTTGCGATGGTGGCAGCACGCCGCCCGCCGTTTTTAAATCCGAGTGAGGGTTTTATAGGCAACTGCACCATCAGACGAAGGTTCTGAGGCGCAAGCCATAGTCTGCCCAATCTCAACTGGATACACTAACCCGCATTAACACGCTGTTTTAGCGCCACCTTTACCGTTTCAAAGACCGGATTCACCATGGCTATCAAGAAGAACGAACTCTACTCCTCCCTCTGGGCTGGCTGCGATGAGCTGCGCGGAGGGATGGATGCCTCCCAGTACAAGGACTATGTGCTGACCCTGCTGTTTGTGAAATACGTCTCCGACAAGGCCAAGGGCAACCCGTACGCCATGATCGAGGTACCAGCCGGGGCGAGTTTTGACGACATGGTGGCGCTCAAGGGCAGCAAGGAGATAGGCGAGGGGATCAACACCATCATCAGCGCGCTGGCGACCGCCAACGACCTGCAAGGGGTGATCACCATTGCCGACTTCAACGACGAGGATAAACTCGGCAAGGGCAAGGAGATGATCGACCGCCTCTCCAAGCTGGTGGCTATCTTCGAGGGGCTGGATTTGTCGGCCAACCGCACCGAAGGGGATGACCTGCTGGGTGATGCCTACGAATACCTGATGCGCCACTTCGCCACCGAGTCTGGCAAGTCCAAGGGGCAGTTCTACACCCCGGCCGAGGTGTCGCGTATTCTGGCCAAGGTGATTGGCATCAGCCGTCAGACCCCGCAAGATGCCACCGTCTACGACCCCACCTGTGGCTCTGGCTCCTTGCTGCTCAAGGCGAGCGATGAGGCCGGTCCCAAGGGGCTGACCATCTACGGGCAGGAGATGGACAACGCCACCAGTGCGCTGGCGCGGATGAACATGATCCTGCACGACAACCCCACCGCCAAGATCTGGAAAGGCAATACCCTCACCGATCCTCAGTGGAAAGAGGGCAATGATCGCCTCAAGACCTTCGACTTTGCCGTGGCCAACCCGCCCTTCTCCAACAAGAACTGGACCAGCGGCCTCGATGCCGAACACGACGAGTTCGGCCGCTTTGTCTGGGGCGTGCCGCCAGAGAAAAACGGCGATTACGCCTTCTTGCTGCACATCATCAAGAGCCTGAAGAGCACCGGCAAGGGTGCGGTGATCCTGCCCCACGGCGTGCTGTTTCGCGGCAATGCCGAGGCGCGTATCCGCGAGAACCTGCTCAAGCAGGGCTATATCAAGGGGATCATCGGTCTGCCCGCCAACCTCTTCTACGGCACCGGTATTCCCGCCTGCATCATCGTCATCGACAAAGAGAGCGCCCACTCCCGCGCCTTCAATGCACTGGCCAGCAATGAGCAAGGGCTGTTTATGATCGATGCCAGCAAAGGCTTTATCAAAGATGGCAACAAGAACCGGCTGCGCGAGCAGGACATCCACAAGATTGTCGATACCTTCACCCGTGGCCTGACCCTGGAGGGTTACAGCCGTTGGGTACCGCTTGGCGAGATCGCCCGCAACGACTACAACCTCAATATCCCGCGCTATATCGATGGCAGCGAAGGGGAAGATCTGCACGATCTGGCCGGTCACCTGCAAGGGGGGATCCCAGAGCGGGATATCGCGGCGCTTGGCTCCTACTGGCGGGTATTCCCGACTCTCAAGGCCACCCTGTTTGCCCCGCTGCGTCCCGGTTACAGTGAGGCGCGGGTCGCCGCCGCCAAGGTCAAGGGCACCATACTGGCCTGTGAGGAGTTTGCCCGCTTCAAACAGGCGGCGCTGGCGCCGTTTGATAAGTGGTTTAGCGAGTGCCAGTTCGGCGAGTTTGCCAAGGGTGACTCGCCCAAGGCGCTGATCGACGAGGTGAGTGAAGCTCTGCTTGAGCGCTACCGCGCGAGCGCCGAGGCGACCGGTGAGCTACTCGACCCCTATGCCATCTATCAGCTGCTGATGGACTACTGGCAGAACCAGCTGCAAGACGATCTCTATGTGCTCTCTCAGGATGGTTGGCCAGCGGGTCGGGTCCTGCGCGAGCTGATCGCCGACAAGGGCGAGAAGATCAAAGAGAGTCCGGATCTGGTGATTGGCAAAGCCAAGTACAAGGCCGAGCTTATTCCGCCCGCCTTGCTGGTGGCCCGCTTCTTTGCCAATGAGCAAAAAGAGCTCGATACCCTGCAAGCCGCGCTGGATGAAGCGAGCCAGGCACTGGAGAGCTTTATCGAGGAGCAGAGCGGGGAAGAGGGCGGTTTGGTCGATGCCATGAATGACAAGGAGAAGGTGACCGCCGCCAGCGTCAAGGCGCGTATCAAGGCCGCCACCGACAAAGAAGAACTGGCTGTGCTCAAGCAGGCGCAGCAGCTGTTCGACGCCGAGACCCGCGCCAAGAAGGCCCACAAAGAGGCCAGCGACGCCCTCGATAAAGCAGTATTTGCTCACTACCCCAAGCTGCAGGATAACGAGATTAAAACCCTGCTGGTGGAAGATAAATGGCAGGCGAGCCTGCGCGGCGCACTGGAAGCCGAGGTTGAGCGGGTTACCCAGCAGTTGGCGAATCGGGTCAAGGAGCTGGAAGAGCGCTATAGCAACTCCCTGCCACAAGTCACCAAAAACGTGAGTGAGCTGGAGGCCAAAGTGGCAGCCCATCTTAAGGCCATGGGGCTGGAGTGGGCATAATGGCAAAGCAGATGATGCAGGATAAAGCGAGCGAAATGGCGGCCACTCAGACCGTTCCGACAGGTTATCAGCAGACCGAGGTGGGGGTTATTCCTGAAGACTGGGATATTAAAGAACTCCAGCAGATATGTCGGGTACCGATCACTTATGGAATTGTTCAATGTGGTCCACATATTGTGAACGGTATCCCATATATTCGTGTATCAGATATGACAGCAAGAGAGCTCGATATCGATGGGATGCAAAGAACCAGTCCACAAATTGCAGCTGCATTTGCACGTTCAACTGTTGATGAAGGCGATATTGTTTATGCACTGCGTGGAAAATTAGGCTTTGTAAGAAGTGTGCCGTCCTCTGTTGCCGGGGCTAATTTAACGCAGGGGACGGCTAGAATATCTCCTGTGTCTAATGTATTCGGTAGATATGTTTTTTGGGCGTTGCAGAGTCCTAGATCTTTAGAACAGGCAACTCAGGGGGCAAAAGGTAGTACGTTTGTCGAGATAACCCTAGCAAGTTTGAAAGAAATTAAAATCCCAGTGCCTCGCCATAAAGAAGAGCAAAAAGTAATTGCAGATGCTCTTTCGGATATTGATGAGCTGATAGCAGGTTTGGAGCAACTAATAACCAAGAAGCAGGCCATCAAGACCGCCACCATGCAGCAACTGCTGACTGGGAAGTCTCGCTTGCTAGGATTTAGTGATGGGTGGTGTAGGCAAGAACTAAAAAATCTTGTTTCATCACCAATTACAGACGGACCGCATACAACTCCAGCTTTCCGCATGGATGGTGTGCCATTTTTGTCGGTAAATAATCTCGTAAACAATCGAATTAACCTATCGGAACTAAGATTTATTTCGAAAGAGGATGATGATGTTTTTGCCAAAAAATGCAAACCTCAAATAGGGGATGTATTATTGGGTAAAGCAGCATCGGTAGGGAAGGTAGCGATTGTTGATACTGATTTTGATTTTAATATTTGGTCGCCAATTGCACTTATTCGCCCTAATGAATTAATAAAGCCTCAGTTTCTTTACTATCAATTACTTAGCGCTGATGCAATAGCACAGATCACCTTACTAACAAACTCTTCTTCTCAAGGTAATATTGGAATGGGGGATATTGAAAAAATTCAGATTTCCTTTCCTTGTATTGAAGAGCAATCCGCTATCGCCACCATTCTCTCCGATATGGATAGCGAGCTTACTGCGCTGGAGCAGAAGCTGGCCAAGGCCCGTGATGTGAAGCAGGGGATGATGCAGCAGTTGTTGACCGGCCGTATCCGCCTGCCGCTATCCAAGGAGGCGTGATGGAGAGCATCAATAATCAGGTGCGGTCGGTACGCCAGTTGCTGGCCATTCCCAAACTGGCCATCCCAAGCTATCAGCGACCGTACCGCTGGGGCTCCAAGAATATCTCGGATCTCTTTACCGATTTGGCAACCCATCAGGACAAGAGCGCCTACCGGCTGGGCTCGGTGGTGTTTCATCAGCACACCGATAGTGTGCAGGGCGAGATGCTTGATATCGTCGATGGCCAGCAACGCACCCTGACCCTGATGTTGACCGTCAAGGCGCTGATCGAGGTGCTGGATAATGAAACTCGCAGTGGCAAAGAGAAGAGTATCCGGTTTCAACGTCAGGATCTGCGTGAGCAATTGCAGGCCTTGCGTGGACCTATCGATGCGTTTATGCAGCGCCAGCGCTTCCCCAGCCGGGATTCGGAGTACAACCTCAGACGCAACTATCTGGAGTTGCGTCGGCTGGTGGCACGCCCTGAGTTTGACGAGCAACAAATCGACTTTCTGCTCAACCGCTGTCAGGTAGTCTGCTTTGTGCTGCAGGATATCTCGGAGGCGTTCCAGTTCTTCGATTCGCAAAATGCCCGGGGGCGCGATCTGGCTCCTCACGATCTGCTCAAGGCATTTCACCTGCGCGAGTTTGCCGGTCATGAGGCCAACCTCAAGGCCGAAGCGGTCGCCCATTGGGAGCGCCTGCCAAGCGACGAGCTGGCCAATCTATTCGCTCTCTATCTCTATCGGGTACGCCAGTGGGCCGAGGGCAAGTCGGCCCGCTACTTTGGCAAGGGGGAGGTGGATCTCTTCAAGGGGGTCAACCTAGATCGTGTGGGTCACTACCCCTATGTGGAGTCGCTGCGCATCGCGCACCACTTTGTCGATGAGTACAACAGCCAGTACCAGCGCAAGATAGATGGTCAGCGCATGTCGTTTCCCTTTCATCTCGATCAGATGATCATCAATGGCCGGCGCTTTTTCGAGATGGCCGAGTACTACCAGACGCGGGTGGCAGCCATCGTGGCCGAGGAGTCTGATTCCGGCAAAACGCAATCAGCCACCCTGCTCGGCGAAACGCTGACGCCGATGGCCAGCAAGGTGCTCTCGACCCTGGGCAGCTACGAGCGTCGCCACCGCACCGGGGATCGTTATGTGAGGGCCATGTTCGACTGCGCCCTGATCTTCTATATCGACAAGTTCGGCAGCCAGGGGCTGTCACTGGCCATCGAGAAGTGCTTTATCTGGGCCTATCGCTGCCGTATTCGCCAGCAGGTGGTGCAACTGGCGACCATGGATAACTACGTGCTGGAGCACAATCTGATCCGTGCCATTCGTGATGCCCGTCTGCCGGGAGACCTGCACGGCTTCCCTTTGCCTAGCATGAGCAGTCGAGAGAACAAGAACAATCGCAACGGCGCCGAAGATGAACTGGTCGGGCTGTTTCGGGAGATGAAATATTATGAGTGATGCAGGCGTCCACCCCTTTTCCATTCGTGCACTGCTTGAAGATCGCGCCCGCTATCTGGTGCCCATGTACCAGCGCAACTACGCCTGGGGAGAGGGAGAGATCACCCAGCTGCTGCAGGATGTGCTGGATTATCAGCAAAAATCGGTCGGAGCCAAGGAACAGCAAACCTACTATATCGGCACCTTGGTGGTATTTGCCCGGGACGATGGCAGTTTCGAGGTAATCGATGGCCAGCAGCGCTTTACTACCCTCTCTCTGCTGGCCAATTGGCTCAAACATCACGCGATAGATTCGGTGGATATGAGCTGGTATCAGACCATCAACCTCGCTTTTGAGAGTCGCCCGATATCGAGCCATACCTTCGAGCGCTTATGGCAGGGTGTTGCCCCCCACGATTTGCGGGGGAGTACCTTCAATGAAGGTCTGGTGAACGGTTTTGAGCTGATTGGCAAGGCAATGGCGGATCTTGGTTTGGTGGGGGCTAAACTGACGGCCTTTTGCGACTACCTCTTCAAGCATGTGCAGATCTCTCGTATTGAGGTACCCAAGGATACCGATCTCAATCACTTCTTCGAGGCGATGAACAATCGCGGCGAGCAGTTGGAAAAGCATGAAGTGATCAAGGCGCGGCTGATGGAGACGCTGAACCAGATACCCGAGGAGGAGACTCGTCGTCAGAGCATCCATGTGCTAACCCGGGTATGGGATGCCTGCGCCAATATGGAGCGCTATATCCAGTACGGCTTTACCCCGGATGAGCGTCATCGTCTGTTTGGTGAGAGCGACTGGGGCCAGTTTGTGCCCCGTGATTTTGCCCATCTGCTTGATCTGCTAGGGTCCCCTAACACGGCCGACGCTGCCGATAAAAACGGGGCCGCTGCCGGTAGCCAGGGGCGCACCTTGTTGGCCATTTTGCAGGATGACAAGCTCGATGGTGAGCAGACGGTGGAGGAGGAGAGCGCAGGCTCCGAGCGCTTTAACAGCGTCATCAACTTCTCCAACTTCTTGCTCCATGTGCTGCGACTCGTTAGCCGCGACCCGGGTGATACGGAGGGGGTGCCGCTTGATGATAAACAACTGGTTGATCAGTTTGAGCTGCGAGTGATAAGGCAACCGGATCCAGTAGCGGCAGTTCAGCGTTTTATCTATGGCCTGTTAAAGAGCAAGTATCTGTTTGATCAGTTCATCATCAAGCGCGAGTTTGCCGATGGCAAGGATGGTTGGAGTCTGAAGCGGCTGCACTGGTATTCGGAAAAGAGCGTCAGTTACATCAATACCTTTGACAAGGATGAAAATGAGAATGGTTTCTCTGGTGTTAACCGGCGGATCCTGATGTTGCTGTCGGCGTTTCATGTGTCGACCCCGACCCTGGTTTACAAACATTGGCTGAATGGTGCACTGAGATATCTGTTCGACAATTGTCACCCTGCTCAACCGGTAGAGGCAGGGGCTTATCTGTCCTATCTGGAGAGTCAGGCTCGCCGCTTTGTCTTCCAGCGCTTTTTGGCGCCGGGTGAAGGGGCTTCCTATTACCAGATGCTCTACCTTGATAACGCCCTTTTGCCTGCCATCAATGTGGATGAGAGCTTGCACAAGGTGATTACATCCAAACTTCGCTTCGGTCATATCGAGAACAACTTTGTCTTCAATTTCCTCGACTACCTGCTGTGGGTTACGAATCGAAATCAAGATAAAGATCGTGATATGGAGTTGTATCGCCGTTTCGAGTTTACATTCCGCAGTTCGGTGGAACACTTCTCACCCCAGCATCCGATGGATGGTTATAAACCGGTCGAGCAGAGTGCACTTCATTCGTTTGGCAACCTTTGCCTTATCAGCCACAGCAAGAACTCGCGCCTGAGTAACTTCCAGCCGCAACAGAAGCAGGAGCACTTTGAAGCGAGCCTTGCCAACAACCAGATTGATAGCCTCAAGTTGCTCGCCATGGTCCGGCTGATGAAAGAGAAAGGTCGCTGGCAGGAAACCGAGATCGAAGAACACCAGGAGCAGATGCTAGCCGTGCTGGCTGCAGAGGCTGCCAAGATGAGGGAACAACCATGAGTACGGTTGGACAGCGAGAACATGCTGCCCAAGATTGGATGGTCCGGTTTATGTGAGCGGTATGGGGGTCACGGTCTGTAGCACTGGAACGCCATTCAGAAAAACCGCAATATCGAGACCTTGTTGTTGATGGTTGTGTTATCAGTGGCGATCATGCGCCGCTAAGTATTACTGAAAAATAGATTTTGTGAGGACTCAATGTGGCCTTTTTGTTGGCCTGGGTTGAGAGTTCAAAAAATAATTGGAGAGCTGTATGTCGGTTGTAGAAGCATCATCCACAGGTGGAGTGATAGAGGGGGTGGATCCTTTTGTATTAACCTCCCTTGAGGCGATGCGAAAGAAGTTATTGGATCTCACCTCTCGCAATCGTCTGCTCAACTTTCCCCTCACCAATAAAGGTTCCGCACTGCGTATTGTTGATGAGCTGCCAGAGCAGCTCTATGAAACACTCTGCGCGGAAGTCGCAATGGAGTTTGCGCCAGTCCCTGAACCAACCCGCCAACAACTGTTGGAGCATGGCTATCTGAAGGTTGGTGAGGATGGTAAGGATGTCCAGCTAAGGGCCCTTCCGACGGCCAAGGATTGGGCACAGGTTTTGGGGGTCAGCACCGAATTCGATTTACCCACTGGCCAGCGGGTGCATGCCTCAGAAGTAAACCGGCCACTGCTGGAGCAGGCCCATGAGTTTATCTATCAATATGGCCAGGCCAGAGATGGAAAACTGACCGGTATCCGGACCCAGTACGCTAAACAAGGCCTCAATTTGTCAGAACTGACCACAGCCTGCAACCTGGCGGGTTATGAAGGGCTTGAGGACTTTGAACGTCAGGCCAAGATAGGGAAGGCGCTCACTATATCGCCATCCTACCCCGGTCATGACGATAAGCGGATACAGGTTCTGCTCTTCCCCGGAGAGCTCGAGGCGCGTCTGCGGGCCATCCACAACAAGGCTCAAACGGCCATAGAAGAGAGTGGCGCCAATATCCTGTATCTGGCGCTGGGATTCCTCGAATGGTACGAGAGCGATACTTCGGATAAAGCACGCTTTGCCCCCTTGTTCACCATTCCTGTGCGATGTGAGCGTGGCAAGCTGGATCCCAAGGATGGCCTCTACAAATACCAGATCCATTACACGGGTGAAGATATCCTGCCCAATCTCTCCTTGAAGGAGAAATTACAGGCTGACTTTGGGCTGGCTCTTCCTATGTTTGATGAAGAGCAGACACCTGAGTCCTATCTCGCTGCGGTGACCAACGTCGTTGGGAAGCATAAACCCAGGTGGTCGGTGAAACGCTACGGGGCGCTGAGCTTGCTCAACTTTGGCAAGATGATGATGTATCTGGATCTCGATCCTGCTCGTTGGCCTCAGGACAAACGCAACATTTTGTCTCATGAGGTGATCCGTCGCTTTTTCACCAGTCAGGGGGGCGGCGAAAACAATGCCGACTCAACAGGTGGATTAAGCCAACATGAGTATTGCATCGATAGTTACCCTGAGATCCATGACAAGATCCCGCTGATCGATGATGCGGATAGTTCGCAACACAGTGCGTTGATCGATGCCATCCATGGGAAAAATCTGGTCATTGAAGGCCCTCCCGGCAGCGGCAAATCACAGACGATTACCAACTTGATTGCTGCGGCCCTGCTCAATGGCAAGAAGGTGCTGTTCGTGGCAGAGAAAATGGCGGCCTTGGAGGTCGTCAAGCGTCGTCTGGATCGCGCCGGTCTGGGTGAGTTCTGCTTGGAGTTGCACAGCCACAAGACGCATAAGCGTAAGGTGCTGGAGGATATTGAAGCCCGCATGATGCGTCAGGCAACAATGCCGACGACGGAAGAAATTGACGCCCAGATTACACGTTATGAAGAGCTCAAGAGGCAGCTCAATGAATATGCAGCATTGATAAACACCCCTTGGGAGCTCACGGGAAGGACTATCCATCAGATCCTGAGTGGTGCGACGCGCTATCGCCACAAATTGGATATAGATGCAACAGCACTCCATATTGAGAACTTATCTGGTAAAAAACTGGACAAGGTGGCTCAGCTACGACTGAGCGACCAAGTGGTGGAGTTTAGCCGTATCTACAAGGAGGTGCGGGAGCAGGTGGGGGCCGATGCAGAAATATATGAGCACCCTTGGAGTGGTGTGAATAACACCCAAATCCAGCTGTTTGACAGCGCTCGTATAGTTGATTTGTTACAAGCTTGGCAGGCGTCTATCCTCCATTTTCATCATCATTATCAAGGTTTTTTAGACAAATGGGCTCTGGAAGGTGAGGGGCTCGATACGCTCTCCCATATTGAGCAACTGGTACAGGATCAGAAGCATCTACCTACCTTGAGCGGATCGGAATTATTCGCCGCACTTCCCGGGATGGATACCTCGGATGCGATAGCACGCGTTCGTCACTATCTGGCGAGATTTGACACCCTTCAAGGCTACTATGACACCTTGAGTCAAGCCATTGAACCCGAGAAACTCCGTCTATTAGAGCGAGGGGAGCAATGCGACTTTCCCAGTGAGGAGTTGGCAAAGTACGGTGTTGCTGAACATTTCTCTCTTCGTGACTTGATCAAGTGGCTCGAGTCTGTTCGATGCATCGAAGATGAGTTGTCATCCCTCTCTGGTCAGCTGAGCGACTTCAAGAGTGCGTTACCTGGCAGCCTCTCTGCACACATCAATGATACCCAACCTGGCTTGGTATTCTGTGCAGAATTGCTGTCTATTGTGAGGGCCTTGCCGGCAGAGCTCATCAGGGTACGTGACCCACTGTTTGATGATGATGGCCTCGATGCTGTACTGCTCGAGCTGGTTCAGCAGATTGAAGAGTTGCGTCCCCTCAGGGATAACTTGTCCGAGCTGTATCAGTTGGACAGACTACCGTCCCAAGAGCAACTTGCTCGTGCTGTTGCGATTATTCAGCAGGGTGGTTTCTTCTCATGGTTCAAGAGTGATTGGCGTAATGCCAAGGCCTTGCTCACAGGGTTGTCTCGACAGCCAGGAACCAAGTTTGCCGAGTTGAAACGTTGGTCAACTAACCTGGTGAAGTACACGGAGTTACTGCAGCAGTTTGAGCAAAGAGCCTTCGGTAATCAACTCGGCAGCGCATACCGTGGACTGGATACGGATTGCGTGCAGTTGATGCAATTGCGCGATTGGTACAAGCAGGTCCGCGCTTGTTACGGCATCGGCTTTGGAAAGCGGGTTGCGATAGGCTCTGATGTGATGGCTCTGGATGGCGAGATCATTAAAGGCGTCCATCAGATTGAGAAGTCACAGTTCAGCGCGAAAATAATGGCCTTGGTGAAGCAGGCAGAAAATGAGACCAAGTTGCTGCCGCGCATTGCCCACCAACTGAAAGATCATCCTGTCTGGCTAGGTGAACAAGGAGCATTGAGACAGGCTTGCCAACAAGTGCAAGCGACGCTGACTGCTTTACAGGGGTGGTTTGTCAATACGGAGGTATCACTGGGTCAGATGACACATTTCTCCGATCTCTTGCAAAAAATGTCTGCCTTGCAGATTGACCTTGAAAATAAGAAACCGGAGTTGGGTGTCTTTGCGCAATCAGTCCCGTTGGCTTTTGGGTTGAATAAAGATAATCGACAGGCACTAACCATTATCGGTGACACGCTGAATCTGGCTGATCAACTGGTTGGAAACATAAAGTGTGCCTCTTTGGCCACCAGGATCAGGCATTTGGATAATGCGAGCGAGTATGCGTTACTTTGCCGTGATGGTGCTGAAGTTGGCCTGCAATGGCATGACCAGGCGCAGCATGCTGTGCGATTTGCTCAAGAAACAATGTTGGATAACGGTCAGTGGCTCACGTCGACAGACTGTTCACTGAACGCATTGCTGGAGCGGAACGAAAAGGCGATTCAACAGCCTCGCTGGTTGAATGGGTGGGTCAACTTTATTCGTTGCTACGAACAGATGCAGGAACGCGGATTGCAACGGATCTGGTCTGCAGTCCTTGCCGGAACGCTCCCTGTGGAAAAAATTGAACTGGGTTTGGCCTTGGCACTCCATGACCAGTTGGCCCGCGAGGTTATTCAGGCCCATCCTGAATTGATGAGGATCTCTGGTACCCAACGCAATGCCTTGCAAGCATCGTTCAAGGAGTACGACAAAAAGCTGATTACGTTGCAGCGTCAGCGCATTGCTGCGCAGATTGCTCGTCGCCATGTCCCGGAGGGAAACGCGGGAGGTAAGAAGAGCGAATACACCGAACTGGCACTGATCAAGAATGAGCTGGGCAAAAAAGCAAGACATATTCCAATTCGGCAGTTGGTCAACCGAGCCTGTAGTGCTCTGGTTGCTATAAAGCCCTGTTTCATGATGGGGCCAATGTCCGCAGCTCATTACCTTGAACCTGGACGGATGGAATTCGACTTGGTGGTAATGGATGAAGCATCCCAGGTAAAGCCAGAGGATGCGTTGGGAGTTATCGCCAGGGGCAAACAATTGGTGGTGGTGGGGGATCCCAAGCAGTTGCCGCCAACCAGTTTCTTTGATCGAAGTGTGGAGAGTGAGGATGACGATGATGCCGCCGCGCTCAGCGATACGGACAGTATCCTGGATGCCGCATTGCCGCTGTTCCCCATGCGGCGTTTGCGTTGGCACTATCGTTCCCGGCACGAGAAGCTGATCGCCTACTCCAACCGCCATTTTTATAACAGCGATCTGGTAATATTCCCCTCTCCTTATGCGGAGTCTCCGGAGTATGGGATCAAATTTACCTATGTTTCGAAAGGACGTTTCTCCAACCAGCATAACATCGAAGAGGCACAGGCCGTGGCAGAGGCTGTGCTTCATCATGCGCAGCACAGACCGGGTGAATCACTTGGTGTAGTTGCGATGAGTTCAAAACAGCGCGACCAGATCGAACGTGCTATTGATGAACTGCGCCGCAGTAGGCCGGAAGTCGATCGTGTTATCGATGGTTTGTATGCCATGGAAGAGCCGCTTTTCATTAAAAACCTTGAGAACGTGCAGGGTGACGAGCGCGATGTGATCTTTATTTCCTTTACCTATGGACCTGCCGAACATGGTGGGAAGGTTTATCAACGTTTTGGGCCAATAAATTCCGATGTAGGCTGGCGCCGTCTGAACGTACTCTTCACGCGTTCGAAGAAGCGGATGCATGTCTTCAGCTCGATGCGCTCAGAGGATGTGCTGACGAGTGAGACCAGTAAACTTGGAGTCGTTTCTTTGCGAGGTTTCCTCCAGTTTGCTGAAAAAGGAACACTGGACTCACAAATCACCCATACAGGGAAGGCACCAGATAGCGACTTCGAAGTTGCCGTAATGGAGGCGCTTAGGAAAGCCGGGTTCGAGTGTGAGCCTCAGGTCGGGGTGGCCGGATTCTTTATTGATTTGGCGGTGAAAGACCCTGGCTGTCCGGGTCGGTACTTGATGGGTATCGAGTGTGATGGTGCTACCTATCACTCGGCCAAGTCTGCCCGAGACAGAGATCGGCTGCGTCAGGAGGTTCTGGAGCGTTTAGGTTGGAAAATTAGCCGCATCTGGTCCACAGACTGGTTCAGTAATCCTGACGAGGTGCTCTCCCCGATTATCCGGAAACTCCATCAGCTCAAGACGTTGGAGCCTGAGGTTACAATGCCTTCATATGAGTATATGGAGGAGAGCGAGCCTTCTGCAGAGGCAGAGGATCACCAAGAGACATCTCCTATACCAGAGCTGGGACTCAAGGAACAGCTTCGGTATTTTGCCAAGCATGTCATCGCTGTTGCGCTACCGGATGTTGATGATGATCGCCGTTTGTTGCGGCCAGCCATGCTCGAGGCATTGCTTGAGCATCAGCCTCTATCACGCTCCGAATTTGTTGAGCGGATACCACACTACTTACGGCAAGCAACAGATGTACATGAAGCACAACGTTTTCTTGATCAGGTGCTGGCATTAATCGATGGTGCTGATGTTGAAGCGGATGATGCTACGTTCGAGCCTGGATTGGCATAAGCAGAGGTAATTAAACAGTGACAGCTGTCGGTCAACGTGAACGCGCCACCCAACAACGAGTAGTCAGGTTTTTTATTGAGGATCTGGGCTATCGCTATTTGGGTAACTGGCACACCCGCCCCAACAATCGTAATGTCGAACCTGCTCTGCTGACTGACTGGTTGATGGGCAGTGGGGTGGATGCTGCGCTTATTCCCCGAGTCCTGCGTCAGCTCGAACGGGCGGCCAGCCTGGGGGAGGGGCGTCAGCTCTATGATGCCAATAAAGAGGTCTACCGCTTGTTGCGCTATGGCGTGAAGGAGAAGAGCGGGGCGGGTGAGCAGCATCAGACCGTCTGGCTGGTAGATTGGGCCAATCCTGAGGCTAACGACTTTGCCATCGCCGAGGAGGTGACGGTCGCGGGGGAGAATACCAAGCGGCCGGATCTGGTGCTCTACGTTAACGGTATTGCGCTAGGGGTGATCGAGCTCAAGCGATCCACCGTCTCTATCGGTGAAGGGATCCGGCAAAACCTCGACAACCAGCAACAGGATTTCATTCGCAATTTTTTCACCACTCAACAGTTGCTCATGGCAGGCAACGACAGTCAGGGCTTGCGGTACGGTACCATCGAAACCCCTGAGAAATATTATCTGGAGTGGAAAGAGGCCGGTTCTTCGCAGGATGAAAATCCGTTGGATCGCCACCTGGCCCAGCTCTGCGAGAAGGGGCGCTTTCTTGAGTTAATTCACAACTTTATTGTCTTCGATAGTGGGGTTAAGAAAACCTGTCGCCATAACCAGTATTTCGGGATCTCGGCAGCCAAGCGGTTTATTGAACGTCATGAGGGCGGGATCATCTGGCATACCCAGGGCAGCGGTAAAAGCCTGACCATGGTGTGGCTGGCCAAGTGGATCCGAGAGAATGTCGCTGATAGTCGGGTCTTGATCATCACTGACCGTACCGAGCTCGATGAGCAGATAGAGAAAGTATTTGCCGGGGTTGAAGAGGAGATCCTGCGCACCAAGAGTGGGGCCGATCTGGTACGCCGTCTTAACGAGGCACACCCTTGGCTGCTTTGCTCTTTGGTACACAAATTTGGCCGACACACGGAAGAAGAAGATGAGACGGCTGAGCGAGATGACGATGAATTTATCGCCGAGCTCAAAGCCAGCCTGCCGGCTGATTTTGCGGCCAAGGGCAAACTCTTTGTGTTTGTGGATGAGTGCCACCGTACCCAGTCGGGCAAGTTGCATGGGGCCATGAAGAGCATATTGCCCGAGGCACTTTTTATTGGCTTCACCGGCACACCCCTGATGAAGAAGGATAAGAAGAAGTCGGTAGAGGTGTTTGGACCCTTCATTCACACCTACAAGTTTGACGAGGCGGTGAGCGATGGGGTGGTGCTGGACTTGCGTTATGAGGCCCGCGACATTGACCAACGGGTCAAGTCCCAGGCCAAGGTGGATGAATGGTTCGAGGTGAAGACCAAGGCGCTCTCCCGACTTGGTCGCCAGCAGTTAAAAGAGAAGTGGGCCTCGATGCAGAAGCTGCTCTCGAGCCGCTCACGACTCGAGCAGATCGTGGCCGATATCCTGCTCGATTTTGACCGTAAACAGCGCCTGGCGGATGGCCGTGGCAATGCCATGTTGGTGTGCTCCAGTGTCTATCAGGCTTGCAAAAGCTATGAGCTGTTCAGTCAGGCAGGATTTGCTGACAAGTGTGCCATCATCACCAGCTATCAGCCTAATGCCAGTAACATCAAAGGACAGACGACCGGTGCTGGGTTGACCGAAAAGCTGGCGAAATACCATATCTATCGCAAGATGCTGGCGAACTTTTTCGGCCAGAGCGAGGATGAGGCTGGCAAGCGGGTGGAGGAGTTTGAGAAAACGGTCAAACAGCGCTTTATCAAGGAGCCTGGTCGGATGCGGCTGCTGATTGTCGTGGACAAGCTGTTGACCGGTTTCGATGCGCCGTCGGCGACCTACCTTTACATCGATAAAAAGATGGCCGATCACAACCTTTTTCAAGCTATCTGTCGGGTCAACCGGCTCGATGGTGCCGATAAGGAGTATGGCTACATCGTCGATTACAAGGATCTGTTTCGCTCTCTTGAGAAGACCGTCAAGGATTATACGGCCGAGGCGTTTGAAGGCTATGACAAGGAGGATGTCGCTGGGTTACTCAAAGATCGCTTGGCGCAAGGACGGCAGGATCTTGACGACGCTCTGGAGGTAGTGCGAACGCTCTGCGAACCGGTCAAGGCTCCCCGTGAGGAGTTGGATTATCAGCACTACTTCTGCTGTGCTCCGGGGGCAAACGAAGATGAGCTGCTCGACAAGGAGGCGCTGCGTCTAACCCTTTATCAATATGTCGCCAAGCTTATCCGTGCGTTCACCGCGTTGGCGGGGGAGATGGAAGAGGCCGGTTATAGCGCGAGCCAGGCTGCTGTAATCCGTCGTGAGGTGGAGCACTACAGCAAGGTGCGCGACATGATCAAAGTAGCCAGTAGTGATCACGTCGATATGAAGCAATTCGAGCCGGCGATGCGCCAGATGCTGGATCTCTATATTGATGCTGACCCCAGTGAAACCCTTATGGACTTTGAAGAGCTGGGATTGCTGGAGCTGATCATCGAGCGGGGAGCTGAAGGGCTTGAGGGGGCGCCTGAGGGACTGCGTAAAGACCCCGAGGCTATGGCTGAGGCGATTGAAAACAACGTGCGACGGACCATCGTCGACGAGAATCCGGTTAACCCCAAGTACTACGAAAAGATGTCGGTGCTGCTCGATGAGCTGATTGAGCTGCGTCGCTCTCAGGCTATCTCTTACCAAGAGTATCTGGAAAAGGTGCGCGAGCTGGCCATGAAGGTGAAACGTCCAGCCAGCGGGGGGGCACAGACCTACCCTGCGAGTGTAGATACCTCAGCCAAGCGCGCGCTATATGACAATTTGGGCTGCGATGAAGTGCTGGTGACCAAGATCGATACTGCCGTCAGATATACCAAAAAAGCGGACTGGCTCGGTGATCGCTTCAAAGAGCGGGAGGTTGCCTTTGCTATTGCCGAAGAGATCAAAGAGTACGATGTGACCGTCGCGGATGTGATGACCCTGGTAAAAGCCCAGCCGGAGTACCATTGATGGCGTTGGTTACCTTCGGTGAGCTGACGTTCGAGTTGCAGCGCAAGGGCATCAAAAACTTGCACATCAATGTATTACCCCCTGATGGACGGGTGCGTGTATCCGCGCCTGCTTCTTTGTCAGATACCGCCATTCGAGTTGCAGTGGTGCGAAGACTGGCCTGGATTCGACAGCAGCAGGCGGCGTTTGTTGCCCAGCCGCGCCAGAGCGAGCGCAAGATGTGTAGCGGAGAGACCCATTATCTTTGGGGACGAGGTTACCGGCTGGATGTGATTCAGACCGATGGTGACCATAGCGTCAAGTTACAGGGCGGCTGGATCCGTATGCGGGTGCCTGCACACTATGACGCAGACCGCCGCGAGGTGTTGCTCCTTGAGTGGTACCGCCAGTTGCTACGCCAGCGCTTGCCAGATCTTATCGCCAAGTGGCAGGAGACGTTAAAGGTGTCACCTTCCTTTGTGGGTATCAAACGCATGAAAACCATGTGGGGTAGCTGCAAAACAGATACTGCTCGCATCTGGATCAACCTCGAGTTGGTCAAGAAGCCCCCTGAATGCCTGGAATTTATTGTGGTTCACGAGATGGTGCATCTATTAGAGCGCAAGCATAACCAGCGATTTATCTCCCTGATGGATCTGCACCTGCCAAATTGGCGAGAGCACCGCGAGAAGCTCAACAAGATGCCGCTGGCGTTTAATCGGTGGGGGTATTAAATGTTTCTTTATGATCCATCGCAGTTTATCGAATGGCTTGGTTTTCCTTCACAAGGGGAATTTTTTCGAGGCGTGTTTACTTCCCCTAGCATAAATAAAGACAAGCTGTATCCTCCATGTGCCAAAACACTAAACAAGTATTTTTTATCATCAGGGGATGAGTGCCACAGTACTCAGTCAGAAAAATTCATCAAAAGATTGAAGGATATCTCAGTAACTAGGGGTGTTAGTGCTGATTTTTTTGATACGCCATCTGAACCCATACTAATATCGCAATTTGCGATTCGTGTGAAATGGCCAAGCATCTTCAAAGGCCTTCAAATCACAGGTTATTACCCACAAACGTGTGCGCAAGCAGAAAGTTTCCTATATGAATTGCAGATTTTATTGGATAGCCTAGATGGTCTTCGTGGGAGAAGTCGAGCCAAGAAAGTTTTAGAGAACGACTGGCTGAGAGCTAGTCTAATGGAGTTGAATGTAGAGTTGCGAGTCAATGATAGCGATTTTAACATGGGGCCTGAACAAAACAGGGTCCTGTTTAGAACTCTACATTATTTCAATATATATCTTTTTATTAAGATGCTAGCGGCGTTTGATGCTGATTTTAACCGCCATGTGTCGATGGAACACAAACAATCGATATTTCTCAAAATGATGCCTACATCCCCACTAGATAAGTGGGTGCCTCATAGGTCTGGATTGTTTGAACCTCTTCTGAAACGTTTTGTATCCAAGTCAATAGGCTATCAGGCTTTTGCCAAGTACGCGGGTTGCAATGAAGATTCTATCGCAACCAGTTTACGTCAGTTTTATGCAAGAAAACGAAATCTAAAATTTAAAACGGTTAGAGAATGGTTACGTGGAGCACTTGAAGAGTTAGCCAAGACAGAATATTTTGATGTCGAGGAGGTTCTTCACTATTGTGAGCCGATGTGGGGCGTAGCGGATATATTATCTGGATGGATTCATGTAACGGGTGATCCAGAACTGGATCATGAGGTTGTTACATGTTTTAGCCATTACAATCGATTTTATAATGAAGCTATAGGCAGCAGGGAGCCATAGGCTCCCTGAAAAAGTCATTCATCATCTTCATCATCAGGGCGCTCATCGTAGCCCCGACTCTGCCAGTAGGCATCGTGCTCGGGGTTTAATTGACGCGAGCGGTTATCGTCGTCATCTTTTTTAGACATGTTGTTTCCTTACTTTTTAGTTTCCGGTTTTGGCGGGGTGACTGCAGCGGTTTTTTGTGCACGCGCGGTGAAACTGTCTTTACTCACACCACCTCCGTTACTCCGCGCTTCAGCACTATGGATACGAGATACGGCTTCTGTGGTCATTGGTTTTTTGCTGTTGCTCATCATAGATCTCCTTGTCATCTCCAGTGGATGTACTGGATAGCGACAATGTATGAAAAATGAAGCCATCTAACAGGGGGCAAAAAATGGAAATTTCTGTAAGGTATGGTGCAGAGGGGAGTTGGAATGCCGAGATGTAGTGTCCGAAAAAACTGACCCCGTTTTCCGTCTGTGTTTACCAACTTTCGGTTGCTTTACTCCAGAGCTGCCAAGTTGAACAAGTCTGGATAATGGAATCACCAGAATACAACATTGATGAGAGCTGCATATATTATTAAATTTCAGAATCAGGTTTCTTCAATTTTTATTCTGGGGGGAGAGGTGTTTTCTTTATTTTTTCTCCGCCAGTGAATGGAATCGTAATGCTATCACTCAGCATTAATATTATTTAAGAGGTTCTCTATATAGAGAACATTTCATCCTGAAATACATATTTAGAGTGAGATGTAAATGAAAGCCAGAATGAAAAGGTATAATTATTGAACATCTATAATATAGCGCCGAAGGCTACACAATATACATAATAAAGCCCCCTCAGTGCAGGGGAGCGTTTGAGGCTCGTTAAGGGGGCCTGGTTATAATTAATGGTATCCCATTGTACTATCGTGGGACAAGACAATGAGATGAGTGTTTAAGTGATTGTAATTGCATTTTTAGTCACTATTTGTTCATATTTTAATGAATTTTCTGAGTTATCTGTGTGATAAGCCGGTTCAGTAAGGGGAGATGTGGGAGTGTCTGCCAAAATATGGCAGCGCCAAATGCTCATTGCCATATTGTGGCACAAGTTTTTGACATTTAGATAGTAGTTTAATTCACCTAACAGATTGTTTTTTAAAACTATATTTTTTAATGAGTAGGGTTTGTGTACATGATGAAATCATAGCTGTAAGCATGGAAAAATGTTCGATAAAAATTGCCATGTTATGGCAATAGACCCTTTATATGCCATCAAACAAACCTGGTCATAAACTTGCATTGAGGATGGCATTTAAATGGACGTAGCTTTGTACGTGTGTGGATGTGGCGCTGTTGCCTAAATCAGCCTGACTTCCCCAAACCCTGATGGCCGTGACACTCGGGGCTTTCTTACTGGCAAACTAAGGTTGTTCAGTTTGTTTATCGCGCTCACATACGCCATCACTTCTCATACCTGACCGTTGTATTTTCGTAGAGTGATTAGACTATATATGGACGCCCCTGGGTTGTGCAAGAACTGAGCTGATACGGTTTGCGACCATATATCCGGCGTTAATGATGGGATCAACTCCCTCGCCATGATGTCATCCGAGCCTTGCTTCCTTATCACTACACCGGTATATGCATACCCAGGTCTAATTCAGGCTGTTACAAGGACGGTACCCATTTTCTCATCAGTGCCTGCAAACTCAGTAACGTGTATTTTCTAAGCAAATATCAAATTAACTTCCTGCAAAGGCTCTGTTCATGCTGAAATCCACCGAGTCAGTCAGTACACGCCAGATAATCCGAGTTAACTTATTTGCCAGGGCGACGGTGGCCTTCAAGAATCCACGCCGTAATTCAACTGCCTTCACCCATCTCCCTAAACTATCATTGTAGTGGTCTAATCATCCCGGACACCATTTTAGGTGGTACAGTCGCCACCTTGACCTGAGGTGTTCAATGACAAGAGTACGTCGCTCATTTACTGCTGAATTCAAACTCGAAGCCGCATCCTTGGTGCTCAACCAGGGATATTCTGTCCCAGAAGCCAGCCGTTCACTGGATGTTGGTGAAACCGTACTTCGCCGCTGGGTTCAGCAACTGCAATCCGAACGAACTGGCACCACTCCTATCAGCAAAGCGCTGACTCCGGAGCAACAGAAAATCCAGGAGCTGGAAGCCCGTATCAACCAGCTCGAGCGCGAAAAGGACATACTAAAAAACCGCCTCCCCGGCACTCCGTGGCCCATGGAATTAGAAACACGTCCACTACACTGACCTCACCGGACAGTGGTCGTCTGCTTTTTGGAGGCTGAGTCCCCGTCAAAAAACCTGACCCAGGGGAAGCTGCGGACCCGTGAGTGGTGGCACCTTGGTGACCCCGTTTAGGAATGTGATCGAATCCGAGTCCCCGTCCGGCACTATTTTGTGATGGAGGGGTATTCATGAAAAAGCACAACACTGAACACGGTTTACCGATCATCCATGCCTTCGCCGCGGGCATCGATATCGGTTCGCGGTTCCATGTGGTTGCGGTGCCCACCGCGCTCGCCGAAGAACCAGTGCAAACCTTTCAGGCTTTCACGGCAGACCTGGAGCGTATGGCTGCTTGGTTGGTCGAGCTTGGGATCACCACCGTGGCAATGGAGTCAACGGGCGTGTATTGGATACCCGTGTATGAGATCCTGGAGACCCATGGCTTACAGGTCATCTTAGCTAACGCCAGGGATGCCCGGGCCGTACCAGGGCGAAAAACCGACGTCAACGATGCGCAATGGATCCAGCGCCTGCATGCTTGCGGTCTACTGCGCGCCAGCTTCCATCCTGAGCGGGAGATCGCCGCGCTGCGCAGTTATCTGCGGCTACGTGAACGTCACCTCGATTACGCTGCGGCTCATATCCAGCACATGCAAAAGGTGCTCACCCACATGAATCTGCAATTGCAGCATGTGGTGAGTGACATCACCGGCGCCACCGGTATGCGGATCATCCGTGCCATTGTCGCAGGAGAGCGCAATGCCACGATGCTCGCCGCCATGCGCGACCTGCGCTGTCAGTCGAGCGTCGAAACTATCCAACGTGCGCTGGTTGGCAATTACCAGCCCGAGCATGTGTTTGCCTTGAGTCAGGCACTGGCCATGTACGACGCCTACCAGGCCCAGATTTCTCTCTGTGATGAACAGATTGCCCAAAGCTTGCAACAACTCTCTCGTGGAAAGCCCCGCCCCAGCGAAGCGCTACCCAAGCCTCGCCACCGTACCCGGCAACCGAACGCACTCAACTTCGATGTGCGCACCTTGCTCTATCAGCTGGTCGGTATCGATCTGACTCAAATCCATGGCATTGGCCCTTACCTGGCACTGCGTCTGGTGGCCGAGTGTGGAACGGACCTGAGTCGCTGGCGAACGGCCCAACACTTCACCTCCTGGCTGACACTGGCTCCGGGCTGCCGGATCAGTGGCGGCAAGGTGTTGTCAGCTCATACTCGCAAGACCAAGAATCGAGTGACCGCCCACTTACGACTGGCAGCGGTGACCATTGGCAGAACAAATACGGCGCTGGGGGCATTCTATCGACGGTTGTCGGCGCGTATCGGCAAAGCGAAGGCTGTCACCGCCACCGCGCGCAAGATTGCGGTCTTGTTCTACAACGCAATGCGTTTTGGTATGGAATATCAGGATCCCGGCGCCGACCACTATGAGCAGCAGTACCGCGAGCGGGTGGTCAAGGGATTGCACCGGCGGGCCGCCGAGTTTGGTTTCACCCTACAGGCAATCGAGGATGTTTCTTAGGAAGGC
>NZ_JBFODF010000033.1:0-69824 GCF_040908165.1 Aeromonas sp. R6-1 | reverse complement strand
TGGAGGGAGAAGGATTCGAACCTTCGAAGGCAGAGCCGTCAGATTTACAGTCTGATCCCTTTGGCCGCTCGGGAACCCCTCCCCAAGTGCGAGGCGCATACTAACAGATCTGTCGCGCTTGTGAACCCCTCTTCCGGGATTTTTAATGCTTAAAGGATCGGGTTGATGGCCGATAAGCAATGAAACCTTCATTTCCAAGATTTATCTCATGCTGCCCAGTGCGATTCGTGACCGCTTGCTCGTGGATGAGGCCCAGTTGGGCCAACGGCTCAACCAGGATCTCCGTGCGGGGGACCGTGCCGACTTCAGGCTGCACCTGGCGCTGCTGACTGATGCAGTGGAAGAGCAGCCCTGGTTTGATGCCCCGCCCAAGCCTGCGTCGGGTGAGATGGATTGGCGCTCCCGTTTCGGTCTGATGCCCCGGGCGTCCCTGCAAGGAGGGGTGGAAGAGAGCGATGCCACCAGCCTCAACGAGCGTCTGCAACAGGGCGGGTGCATGACGGATGTGAGACTCTGGCTGGCGCTGCGCTCCCCGCCACTGGTGAGCCGAACGCCCGCGCTGGATCCCGCGGTGTACGACAACCTCTCGGCACTGGGTCGCGAGCGCTGGCAGGCCCGACCTATGGGCGCTGACCCCAGGGAGGAGGCTCCGCTGATGATGCTGCCGCTGCTCGATGAGCTTGCGCAAGGGGTGGATGCCAGGCTGCGCTGGCTGGGGTGACGGCACGGTAGAATGCAAAAAGGCGGGATAACCCGCCTTTTGCTTTATGAGTGGTGAACCTTGTCAGGCGTCTGCTTCGTCCGGTTGGGGCACTTCCTTGCCGGCGGCACGACGGGCGATGGGTTTCTCCGTGTGACGGTTGAGCTGGCGTTCCAGCTTCTGGCCCAGGTCCGTGATGGCAGCATAGAGATCCTCGTGCTCTGCCTGCGCAAACAGTTTGCCGTTGGGAATGCCGATAGTGGCTTCGACGATATACATCAAACGCTCTTTGGAGATGATCACATGGGGTGTGATAAGAGGCACCTGAAGACGCTCGAGCTTTTCAAAACGGGATTCAATGCGCTCGCGGATGGCTGGGGTGATGTCGATGATTTTACTGGTCATTTCGATTTTCATAATGGCCCCCTTCGGGTCGTCTTGCTTGTGTCTTCACCTCCAGATTACCCATGTCGCCAAATCAAAATGTGATCTGTGTCACGAAAAATCCCCTTGGGAATCCCGCTGTCCATAAATTGTGAGCTTTTCCCGTTTCATGCCAAAAACCGCTTGAGCTCAGTGAAACAGGCAGGCAGTATCAGCAAATAGGATCGTTTCTGTCCCCCCTCGGCAGCGCCTTGTGTCGACCCGATGTTTGGTTTTTGCCGCATAGTCTCGAATTTTCTCCACCCACATCGCCTCATCGCATCGCAAAATCATTGCCATGCGCCGGTGGAGATATGCGCGCAAACGGATATGCTTTTCTGCAGGAGTCGGGGTGGATAACGTGGTTGTAGTGGTTGGAGTCGTAGATGAAGCAGCAAGCCACCCAGATGATGTGGTTTTATGATCGGCAGCATGGGCAATGGAGCCTGTCTGATCATGTCTCTTGTGAACCCTGGGCAGGGGAGGGAACCCACCCCTGGGCCACCCAACTTGAGCGGGAAGATGAAGCGGGTTTCGCCGATTTTCTTGCAAGACTCCACGATTCCGGCCAGCCTGGCCAGTTCATCGGTCACCTGCGCGATGAGGACGGCAAGGTACACCACGCGCTCTGGTACGGTCAGTATGTGCCTGCACAGGGGCTCTGTTGTGGCTGGCTTGCCCCCCTCGAAATGATGCATCGCGAGATGGATCGCGCCGACTCCCCCGCAGGCGTGACACCGCCGCTTCCCATGTTACAAGCCCCCTTGCTGGCCAAGCTGGCGCAGGCGCTCTCCGCCAAGACGGGGCTCGATTTTTGCCAGACCCTGGTCAACGAGCTGGCCCATATCCTGGGAGCCACTGCCGTCTGGCTGACGGAGCGGGTCGGTCTCGACAGGCTCAGGGTGCTGGCGAGCCACGGCATCGACGTCAAGGAGTATGCCCTCTGTGACATGCCCTGCCAGCAGCTCTATCGCCAGGGGGCCTCCAGCGCGGTCCCCGTGAGTGAACCCCTGACCGGGTATTCCAACCTGCCCCCGGGCCAGCACTATTACGCCCAGCCGCTGCTCGATCGCAACGGTCAGATCCTGGGTCATCTCGCCCTGCTGTTCCCGAGCCAGACCCGGACCACGGATCTGGACTCCGTCCTGACCATCTTCTCGGTGCGCATGGTGGCCGAGCTGGAGCGCCTGCAGAGCGATGCCTTGATGCGGCTGTCTGCGGTGGCCTTTGAAACTCACGAAGGGATCATCATCACGGATCCCGAGTTCAAGATCCTGCGGGTCAATTACGCCTTCAGCCAGATCACCGGCTTTGACAACCAGGGGGTGATTGGTCTGCATCTTGGTAACGATCTCTGGTCGGGGCTGGGAGGGTTGGGCTACGAGCTCAACGCCCTGGATCGCTGGCAGGGGGAAACCTTGCGCCTGCACGCCGACGGTCACGCCTATCCCCAGTGGGAGATCGTCACGCCGGTGCAGGATGAGAAGGGGGGGATCAGCCACTATGTCATCTTCTTCGAGGATATTTCAGAGCGCAAGGCGGCGGAGCGCCGCATTCAGGATCTCGCCTTCTATGACGAGCTGACCGGCCTGCCCAATCGCCGTCAGCTGCACGAAACCCTGACCCAGGCGTTCACCGATGCAAATCGCAGTCACCTTATCGGGGCCCTGCTGTTCATCGATCTCGACCACTTCAAGACCATCAATGATTCCCTGGGTCACGCCACCGGCGACTGGCTGCTCAAGGAGGTGGCCAGCCGTCTCAAGCGGCTGGTGCGCCAGGGGGATTGTCTGGCCCGTCTCGGCGGCGACGAGTTCGTGTTGTTGCTGCCAGCGCTCTCCATCAGCCCGCCCCAGGCGGAGATGCAGGCCGACCTCATCGCGGAGCGGCTCATCGGGGAGATCGCCGCCCCCTATGATTTCAGAGGCCAGGTGCTGCACATCGGCGCCAGTGTCGGCATCACCCTCTTTCCCGGTCGGGAGCAGGAGGCGGGGGATCTGCTCAAGCAGGCTGACACCGCCATGTATCAGGCGAAATCGGCGGGCCGCAAGACCCGGCGCTTCTTTGATGCCTCCATGCAGTTGCAGGCCGACCGGCGTCTGCACATTCACAACGAGCTGCGCAGTGCCCTCGACAATGGGGAGCTGACCCTCCACTACCAGCCCCAGCACATGGTGGCGGGGGGGGAGATCATCGGTGTCGAGGCACTGATCCGCTGGCAACCCCCCGGGCGTGCCCTGGTGTCGCCCGCCGAGTTCATCCCCATTGCCGAGGAGACGGATCTCATTGTCGACATCGGCAATTGGGTATTGCACGAAGCCTGTACCCAGTACGTCTCCTGGGAGGAGAACGGGATCCACGTCCCCCAGCTGTCGGTCAACGTGAGCGCCAAACAGTTCCATGCTCCCGACTTCGTCGATCGCATTCACGACGTGCTGGCGGCCACCGGCATGGATCCCGCCTGCCTCAACCTGGAGATCACCGAGTCGGTGGTGCTGGGTCATGCGGAAGACACCATCAGCAAGATGGCGGAACTCAAGACCCTGGGCATCAGCTTTGCCATCGACGACTTCGGGGCGGGGTACTCTTCCCTGAGCTACCTCAAGCGGCTGCCGGCTGACGAGCTCAAGATCGACCGCTCTTTCATCCAGGACATTCCCAAGGATGGTGACAACATGGCCATCGTCGAGGCCGTGATCGCCATGGCCCGCCACATGGGGTTCAACGTGACGGCGGAGGGGGTGGAGTCCCGCCAGCAACTGGAGTTTCTGCAGGCACAGGGCTGCCATTTCTTCCAGGGATACCTCGCCTCCAAGCCGCTTCCTGTTCCCTACCTTGAACGCTATGTCAGCCGTCAGGTACGCGGTGATCGCCCCGTCTGCACCGATAAAAATAGTGTGGCGTAGCCCCCGTGCTTAGCGGGTAGAATGAAGGTATGTCACCACCGCCCTTTGGCGGTGGTTATGCCTTCAAGGGGAGAATGCCATTCGTGAAAGTCGTGCAGGGAATCATCTTGTCTGCGCTCTGGATGCCGGGGCTGTTGGCTCCTGCCTTCGCGCAGACCATGGAGCAGTCTCTCTATCGCCAGGCCCATGAGGCCGTGCGTGCCAATGATCAGGTCAAATTCAGCCAGCTTCGGGCACGCCTGATCCACTATCCACTGCTGCCTTATCTGGATTACTACCAGCTTGCGTTCCGTCCCGGGGCGGCAGACTACAACGATGTGACCCGCTTCATCCGCCAGCACGGGGACACCCCCCAGTCCAACCGGCTCGAGCGCAGCTATCTCACCTATCTTGCCCAGAGCCAGCAGTGGTCCCAGTTCCTGCGCTTCTATCCAGCCAAGCCAAGCTCCACCGATCTGCTCTGTCAGCACTATCAGGCCCGCTACTACACGGGGCACCAAAGTGAAGCCCTGCAGGAGGCAGGCAAGCTCTGGTTGAGCGGTCAATCCAGGCCCGATGCCTGCGATCCCCTGTTCCAGCTCTGGCAGCAGGCAGGTCTGCGCACTCAGGAGAAGATCTGGGAGCGCATGAACCTGGCTTTCGAGGCCCAGAACCCCAACCTCATTCGCCACCTCGGGGCCCAGCTCGGCAGCGGCATGAAGGGGTATGGCGATCAGATGATCGCCCTGTATGACCAACCCGTGCGGGCGATGAATCCTGCCAACTTCACGGCGGCGCCCCCGTCGCGCCATCTGCTCTCCCTGGGGCTGGCCCGCTACGCCAACCAGGAGCCCGACGCGGTTCTGCGCCAGCTGGGGGAGATGACCCGTCGCTTCGGCCTGAACCATGCCGAGGTGAGTAGGGTGGAGAAGGCGGCCGCCCGCCGCCTGTTGCTGGACCGATCTTCTGACCAGCGCGCCTGGCTGGATACGGCCCTGGTGCGGCTCAAGGATCCGGAGCTGGTGGAGCTGCGGGCCCGTCTTGCCATCTGGGAGCAGGATTGGCGCGGCCTCGAAGGCTGGGTCAAGCGGATGCCCATGGGGCTGCAAAAAGAGGATCGCTGGCGTTACTGGATGGCGCGTTCGCTGGAGAAACAGGGGCGGCAGAAACCGGCGCGGGACCTCTATCTCGAGACTGCAAACCTGCGCGGCTTCTACGGCTTCATGGCGGCCCAGCGCACCGGTGTGCCCTATCGCATGAAGAACCAGAGCGTGGCGCACAAGGTGCCGGACTGGCAAAGTGCCAGCCGCCGCTGGCCCTTCCTGCTGCGGGTGCGTGAGCTGCTGGCGATGAACGAGATCACTGCGGCCCGCTCTGAGTGGATCCACAACATGGATCGCAACAGCGTGGCCCAGCGCCTGGAGTTTGGCCACATCGCCCTCAACCAGGGCTGGCACGAGCTGGCGATCCTCTCCAGCATCCGTGCCGAGGCCTGGGATGCGCTGGACCTGCGCTTCCCGCTGCCCCTCAAGCGCACCTTCTCCCAGATGGCACAAGAGCGCACCATGAACACCAGTCTGCTCTACGCCATCTCCCGTCAGGAGAGCGCACTCTATCCCCTGGCCCAGTCACCGGTCGGGGCGAGGGGGTTGATGCAGCTGATGCCTGCCACCGCGAAAGAGACGGCCGGCAAGCTTGGGGTGCCCTATCGCAACGAGCAGCAACTGTTCGACCCGGCCATGAACATTCGTCTTGGCAGCGCCTACCTCAAGCGCCTGCTGGATGTGTATGACGGCAACCGGATCCTGGCGGCGGCGGCTTACAATGCGGGTCCTGGCCGGGTCAAGCGCTGGCGCGAGCAGAGCGACAACAAGCCGATGGATGTCTGGGTGGAGAGCATCCCCTATCGGGAGACGCGCAACTATGTCCAGAACGTGCTCTCTTTCGATCTCATCTATCAACACAAGCTGCAGCAGCCCTTGCGTTTCATGTCGGAACGCGAGCTGAATCACGCCTATTGAGTTCGGGGGCAGTCGTTGTCGCGGCTGCCTCCCATTCTTGCCCCAGAATGGTTATCATCCCTTAAGCTTTGTTACAAAAGGAAACCTGCCAGGTGATCGGGCGCCGCGTCTTGGTCTGTCAGGTTCGATACAATGCCCGATCATCACTGACAGGCTTTTCCAACAAAGGAATCGAGAGTGGCAACGATCAAAGATGTGTCTCAGCTGGCGAATGTCTCCATTTCGACAGTGTCTCGAGTGATCAACAACACGGCGCAGGTGGCGCCCGAGAAGCGCGAGGCTGTCCTCGCGGCCATGAAGGAGCTCAGCTTTCGTCCAAACAGCTTCGCCCAGGCCCTGGTGAGCAAACGCTCCAACTGTATCGGTGTGCTGGTGGGGGATTTGTGTGGCGGCCCCTTCTTCGCCCAGATGATGCGCGGCATCGAAAGCATGGTCGACAAGGCGAACAAGTTCACCATCGTGGTGTCCGGAAACCACGACGCGACCCGTGAGCGGCACGCCATCCAGGCGCTGCTGCAGCGCCAGTGCGATGCCCTGATCCTGCACAGCAAGGCGCTGCCTGACGAAGAGCTCAGCGAGCTGGCGTCGGGCACGACCCCCATCGTCTTCATCAACCGTCAGGTGCCAGGCTGCGAGGATCGCTGCGTCTGGCTGGACAACCAGGCCGGCATCACCACGGCTTGCCAGCATCTGCTGGACGCGGGACATCGCAAGATTGCCTTCGTCACCTCCGATGACGAGGAGTTTGTTGATGGTCAGCAGCGTATGGCCGGCTATCGCTTCGCCCTGCAACGGGCAGGTATCGAGCTGGATCCTGCCCTCATCGGCCGTGCCTATGCCGACGAAAAAGGTGGCTATGTGGCCATGAGCGAGCTGCTGGCGCGCGGCGTCGAGTTCAGCGCTGTGCTTGGTTTCAACGATGCCATGGTGGCGGGGGCGATCTCCTGTCTGCTGGAGCGGGGTTACAAAATACCCCAGCAGGTCTCTGTGGTCGGTTTTGATGACATCCCCTATGCCCGATACATCTATCCCAAGCTCACCACGGTACGTTACCCCATCGAGGAGATGGGAGAGCGGGCCGCTGAGCTGGCCCTGAGGCTGCTGGATCACAAACCGGTAGAGGGATTGGCGCTCAAATTCGAAGCCGAACTGGTACGGCGGGAATCTGTGGCCTGAGTCATGAAGTTGGCCCCGTGCGGGTCGACTTTTTTGCAAAACAGTGAAAGCGCTTTCAGAAATCCTTTTCAACTGTGATCCGCTTCAAAGCTTTTTGACCGCGCTGCCACTAGGATAGGCCCACGAATTAGGAGCGTGCGCTCCCGATTTTCCCGCTGTGGGAGGTAACCGGTTAATCCGGCTATTTCCTTCGTTACTTTCGACGGTCATCATTGGATGGCCGTTTTTTTTTTGTCAGGATCCGGGTATGACGAACGAATTTGAGTATCAGACGGGTATCGTGGGCGCCGGCTGGCTGGGGTTGCCCCTGGCCAGGGCATTGCAAGAGCAGGGGCAATCTGTCGCGGTGACGGTCAGTACGGCCGAAAAGGCTGAACGGCTGCGGGGGGAGGGTATTGCCGCCTGGCCGCTGTTGCTTACCCCTGACATGGGATCACTGCCTTTTCGCTGTCATGACCTGGTGATCTGTGTGCCCCCCAGCAAGACCGGTGATTACCCGGCGTCCGTGGCCAGCCTGTGTCGACAGGCGAGGGAGGCGGGTGTTCAGAGGGTTCTGTTTATCAGCGCGACTTCGGTCTGGGGGGCCGGACAGGGGGAGGATGATACGCCCGCTCCAGCCCATGACAGAGGCTTGCGGATGCGGGCGGCCGAGCTTGCCGTGCTGGAAGGGCATGTTGACTGCGCCATGATCTTGCGCCCGGCCGGACTCTATGGTCCTGACCGTCACCCCGGCCGTTTTCTGGCGGGCAAGACGCTGGCCGGGGGAGGCCAGGCTGTGAACCTGGTGCATCTGGACGACGTGGTGGCCGCCTGTGAGCTGATGCTGGCCCGGGGGCAGGATGGGGATGCCTACAATCTGAGTGCCCCCGTTCACCCACGTCGGGAGCAGCTCTACCCCTTCGCGAGCCGCCTGCTCGGGCTGGTGCCGCCGCAGTTCGTCGAGCCGGCGGGGGAGTTTGCTCCCATCGAAGGTCAGCGCATCTGCCAGCAGCTTGGTTTCGTCTATCGCTGGCCGGATCCGGCCCACTGGTTTGCGGACGGTGCGGCCTTGAAGGGCTGAACGGGTCGTCGCCATCCGGGCCCCGGAGTCGGTCATCTGGCGTGCAAACCAGATACGGCGCGCGCTCCGGGACAATTGAGGTTTGCCAAGGGGGGGATCGCCCCCTATCATGCCGCCATCCATGATAAAGAGAGCGGTAATGATGGAAGAGACCAAGCGCCACCCCGATGGGGAGCTGTTGCTGAGAACCCTGGCAATGCCAGCCGATACCAACCCCAATGGCGATATCTTCGGCGGGTGGATCATGTCCCAGATGGATATAGGTGGGGGCATCATGGCCAAGGAGCTGGCAAAAGGGCGCATCTGTACCGTCTCGGTGGAGGGGATGACCTTCCACAGCCCGGTCAAGGTGGGTGACGTGGTGTGCTGTTACGGTCGCTGCCTCAAGATTGGTCGCAGCTCCATGCGACTCAAGCTGGAGGTCTGGGTCAAGCCGGTATTGCGGGAGAACGAAGCCCAGCGGTACTGCGTGACCGAGGGCGTCTTCACCTATGTGGCCATCGACGATCAGGGCAAATCCCGCCCCGTCCCGGTCTGAGTCTGCTCAGATGAGCCGGGCATTGATGATGGATATTTCCTGCTCAAGCCCGGTTTTTTGCCGTATCATGCGCTCCAGCATCTCTTCCGACCCCACGCACTGCCGGGTGTCGAACAGACAGAGATCACATTGGGGATCCCGCCTGATTTGATAGACGGTGGAAAGCTCCACTTGATGACAGGTTCCCTGTTGATCGTAAAATGTCACGCGGTACTGATGCTGTCTCGCCATCGTTGAATTCCTTCTGGATGAGTCGGGCCGGACACGAATAATGAGACTAGTCGGCGACCGTGGCCTGTGTGAGGGCCATGTCGTCTTGCAGAGGCAGGTGATTGTTAGCCAATGAAAAATAGTTATCGGATTCTGGGAACGTCCCTGCTGACGTTGGGGCTGGTCGGTTGCTTCGAGGTACCGGATCAAGATCATCTGGTGACTGCGGCAGGTATCATACCTGGCGCAAGCTGTGACAGACCGCCTCTGGTGGCGCTCGCCTCCACGGCCTTGCCGAGGGAGTTTGGCATCACCGTCTGGAACCTCTACAAGGGACAACGCAAGAACTGGCGGGAAGGGCTGGATGAGTATGCCAAGTCCCAGGATCTGGTGCTGCTGCAAGAGTCGGCGACCCGGCCCGAGATGCTGGACTGGCTGAAGAGAGGCGATTTCCAGTGGCAGCAGTTGCAGGCCTTCACCCAGGGAGGTGTCTCCTTTGGCGTGATGACGGTGGCGAAAACGCCGCAGGCGTTTGTTTGTGGCGTCCGTTCCCCCGAACCCCTGCTGCGCATCCCCAAGTCAGGTCTGGTCAGTCTCTATCCCTTGCAAGGGGATCCTGACGGCGTGCTGGTGGTGAATCTCCATGCGGTCAATTTCGAGCTGGGCATGGCGACCTTTCGCGAGCAGCTCAACGATCTGACTGCGTTGATCCATCGCCACCAGGGGCCGGTCATCCTGGGCGGCGATTTCAATACCTGGAGCGACAAGCGTTCGTTCTGGTTGAACAAGCTGGTGGGCGAGCTTGGCCTGCAGGAGGCCATACCTGTGCCTGATCTGCGTCGCACCGCCTTTGGCCGCCCGCTGGATCACCTCTACTATCGCAATCTGGATCTGGTGGAGGTGAGTTCACCGGCTACCGATGCCTCTGATCACAACCCCATTCTGGCACGCTTTGCGGCCCAGGCCATCACACCCTGAGTCAGCCCTCAGGGGTCATCGGCGCTGGTTCATGCAGACAAAAAAATACCCCGCATCAAGCGGGGTATTTTTTTGGATTGCGACGAGCGATCAGCTGTTGTTCTTCACGAACAGGGTCAACTCCTGACCCGGCTTGAGATAGTCACTCTTGCCGAGCTGGTTCCAGCGCATCACATCGTTGACGGCGACCTGGAAGCGGGCTGCGATGGAGGAGAGGGAATCACCGCGGCGCACCTGATAGACCATGGACTTGTTGCTGCTCTTGCCCTGCTTGGGCCAGACCACCAGCTTCATGCCAGGCTTGAGGGCCGACTTGGCGTTCAGGCCGTTCCACTTGGCCAGGTCGGCGTGGGTGACCCCGTGTGCCTGGCTGATGCTCCACAAGTTGTCACCGGAGCGCACCTGATAGTTCACCTTGCCACCACTGCGGCTGGCGAGCTGCTGCGGCTTGCTCTGGGCAACCTGGGTTGCGCGCCCACCATTGGGGATGATCAGGCTCTGGCCACGGCGCAGGTTGTTGCCGCGCATGTTGTTGGCCAGCTTGAGCTGTTGCACGGTCACCCCGTGATTCTGGGCGATCCGTGACAGCGTATCACCACTGGTGACCTGATAGGAGCGCACACCACGGGTACGTTCACGCTGGGGCAGATCGGCCAGGGCCAGCTCCAGGGTGTCGGCGTACTCGACGGGGACCAGCAGGTTGTAAGGGCCCTGCGGCGAGGTCATGCCACGCTTGAGCGCAGGATTGAGCGCCTTGAGCTGGGAGGCGGAAACGCCAGCCAGCTGGGCGGCCACGTTCAAATCAATCTGACCACCGGTATTGATGGTTCGCAATTGCGGCTTGTTGGCCAGCACCGGCAGGGTGACATTGTATTTGTCCGCATTGCGGATCATGTCGGCCATGGCCAGGATCTTGGGCACATACATCCGGGTTTCGCGGGGCAGGTCCAGCGACCAGTAGTCGGTCGGACGACCAGCCCGTTCGTTGCGGGTGATGGCGTTGCGCACCCGACCTTCACCGGCATTGTAAGCGGCCAGGGTCTGCAGCCAGTCACCGTCGAAGAACCGGTTCAGGTACTCCAGGTAATCCAGTGCGGCATTGGTGGATGCCAGGACATCGCGTCGACCGTCGTACCAGTTGTCGTGGCGCAGGCCGAAATTCTTGCCGGTTGCAGGAACGAACTGCCAAAGACCGACCGCATTGCTGCGGGAGCGGGCATTGGGATCGAACATGCTCTCGATCATGGGGATGGTAATAAGCTCCATTGGCAGCTCACGCCGTTCGATTTCCTCTACCATCAGATACAGGTAGGGCTCAGCCCGGCTGGCAATGGTCGCCATATGCTTATCATTGCGCAACAACCAATCACGCTGTTGGCGAACCCGGGCATTATCGTGCGAGTCCAGCTGCATATCATCGCTGATACGCACCCACAGGTTATCAGTGTCATCCAGCTCTTCTATCTGTTCGTCGCCGAACAGCATCCGCGAAGAGTGTTTTTTGTACGTTTTCTTGCTGACTTGGGGGGATTTGATCGGCTCGATTGCCGTTACCGCCCGGTCATCCTGATGGCTCAGGTTTTGACAGCCGCTGAGAAACAGCGCTGCCAATAAGGCCGTTCGTAGCTTCATCTCGCTCAGGTCATCTGTGGAAAAACAGCTCGCATCATAAGGGGCAATGCCCCCCTGATCAAGGTTTGTTCAAAAAACGTCCTTCCAGGCTCGCAGAACAGCGAAGGTATCCTCTGGATTTTCCAAGCATTTAAGGGCGTATTTCTCAGCAGAAAATTTTACCGAGTCCTGCTCGCAGCGCAGAAAAACATTGAAATTCCGCTCATCTCCCAGCCGGGAGGGGAGACTCGGGAGGCCCTGCTGACGCAGTTTGCTGATCACACCGATCTGCCGCTGGATCGCCAGGTTGTCGGGCTCGACCGCATGGGCGAAACGCAGGTTGGAGAGCGTGTATTCATGGGCACAATAAAGGAGGGTCTCATCGGGCAGTGCCGCGAGCCGTTGCAGGGAAGTGTGCATCTGTGCCGGGGTCCCTTCGAACAGACGGCCGCAACCGGCGCTGAAGAGGGTATCGCCACAAAACAGCATGCCCTGGCCGTAATAGGCGATGTGCCCCAGGGTATGACCGGGTACATGGAGGACATCCAGACTCAGGCCGTGCCAGTTGATCTGATCCCCGTCGTCGAGCCATTGGCCGTGATGGTCCGGCATGGGGTCATGCTTGGGGCCATAGAGACGAGCGTGGGGGAAGTGTTGCAGCAACTCGGATACGCCCCCGACGTGATCGCGGTGGTGATGGGTCAGGAGGATGGCATCCAGCACCAGATCCAGCGCAGCCAGCCGTTCCAGCACGGGAGCGGCCTCGCCCGGATCGACGACCAGGCAGTGATTTTCATGACGGATCAACCAGATGTAGTTGTCGCTGAAGGCGGGAACTGTGATGACGGTATACATGGGTCGAGGTCTCTTGTGTTCTCTTTAAGGAAGGGATCTTATATAACTGGATGGCATTCGCCCCCGAGTTGGTCCCATTATGCAACTGGCACGTACCGAACAACAGATCGCGCTTCCGACCAGTTGGTCCGCACTGCCCATGGGGGACTGGGTGGCCGCCGAGCTTCAGGAGCGCCTCGACAACTGGTGCCCCCACCTCTTTGGCTATCACTTGCTCAAGATAGGAGCCCTGAGCGCCGAACTCTCCTGCGGCTGCTCCACCATTCGCCATCAAATAGGTGTCGCTCCCGGCGGACGGCTGCTGGACATCCAGGGGGATCCGCTCGCCTTGCCGGTGCGATCGGGGAGCGTGGATGCCTGCCTGCTGGCTCACTGCCTCGATTTCTCGCCGGATCCTCATCAGGTGCTGCGGGAGGCAGAACGGGTGCTGACCGACGATGGCTGGCTCATTGTCAGCGGTTACAACCCGCTCAGCCTGGTGGGGCTGGGTCACTATCTGCCCTTCATGCGGCGGCATCTGCCCTGGTCTGCCCGCATGTTCACGCCCGCACGGGTGACCGACTGGCTGCAATTGCTCGGCTGCGAGGTGATGTTCGACGAGCGGTTCGGTTTCTCCTTCATGGGCAGGCAGAGCAAGATCGGCTGGTGGCGGGAGAGTCTGGGGCGGGACTATTGCCGCTCCCTGGCGTCTGTTTACGTGATTGCCGCCCGCAAGCGGCGTTTCCCCGTGACACCGGTGCGTCGCCGCTGGCGGCTGCCGGAGTCGATGGCCGCGCCAGGAATGGCGCGCCAGGGCGGCTAGCGGGCATCAGGGCTGGTAGCCGCTGTCTTCGGCAAGCTGCTTGCCGCTGGCGGCCTCACGGGCCAGCTCGTCACAGCGTTCGTTTTCCGGGTGGCCCGAGTGTCCCTTCACCCAGAGCCATTCGATCTGGTGACGGGCCACTTCCGCATCCAGGGCCTGCCAGAGATCGACGTTCTTGACCGGCTGACGGTTGGCGGTCATCCAGCCCTTCTTCTTCCAGCCGATGATCCATTGGGTGATCCCCTGGCGCACATACTGGCTGTCGGTGGTGAGCCGCACCTGGCAGGGTTCGTTCAGGGTCCGCAGCCCCATGATGGCAGCCATCAGCTCCATCCGGTTATTGGTGGTCAATCGAAAACCGGCGGAGATCTCCTTGCGATGCTTGCCATAGACCATGACGGCACCATAGCCGCCGGGGCCCGGGTTGCCTAAGCAGGAGCCATCCGTGAATAAATCAATCTGTTTCAACATGAGCAATCAATCTGTTTTAGCGAGAGGCTTGGGGTAAACTAGCGAGTAAAACCGAAGTTTGACATGGATTTGATCATGAGCACACCCCAACTGAATCGCCAGATCATTCTGGATACCGAAACCACCGGCATGAACACCGCGGGCGGCCCTGTCTATCTTGGGCACCGCATCATCGAGATCGGCTGTGTGGAGGTGATCAACCGCAAACTCACCGGCAACCATTTCCACGTCTACATCAAGCCGGATCGGCTGGTGGACCCCGAGGCCATCGCCGTGCACGGCATCACGGATGCCTTCCTGGCGGACAAGCCCTCTTTTAGCCAGATAGCGGACGATTTCATCGAGTTCATTCGCGGCGCCGAGCTCATCGCCCACAACGCCCCCTTTGACGTGAGCTTCATGGACTATGAGTTCAGCAAGCTCGGTCTGAACTTCAAGACGGCGGATATCTGCGGCATCACGGATACCCTGGCGATGGCGCGGGATCTCTTCCCGGGCAAGCGCAACAACCTGGACGTGTTGTGCGATCGCTACGGCATCGACAACTCTCACCGTACCCTGCACGGCGCCTTGCTCGATGCGGAGATCCTGGCGGACGTCTACCTCCTGATGACGGGTGGCCAGACCAAACTCAATCTCGCGAGCGAAACCAGCGAGAGCGAGACCAACCAGGATACCGGCATTCGTCGTCTGGAGAGCAATCGCCCGCCGCTCAGGGTGGTGCGCGCCAGCGACGAGGTGGCGGCTGTCCATGAAGCGAGGCTGGATCTGGTACAGAAAAAAGGAGGTGCCTGCCTGTGGCGGCAATGAGATCGCTTTGGGGGCTGCTGCTGCTGGCCTCCCTCCCGGCCGCGGCCAACGAGGTGTTTGCGCCTTCCGACATTCCTCTGCTCGACAACCGCTTTCGCATCGATTACGGCGTGAAGGAGATCACCTTCATCATCAAGCGCAAGCCGGGGACGCCCTCGGTGATCCTGGTGCGACCCGATGGCAGCAAGCTTTATGTGGGCAAGGTCAAGCAGCCCGACGTGGGCTGGTTGCCCCTCAAGGATCAGGATCTCATCACCATCCGCGACCCCATGCCCGGCCCCTGGCAGGCGATCGGAGAGGTGGCCCCCGACAATCGGGTGCGCCTGCTCACCGACATCCAGGTCGAGAGCGAGCCGCTACCGGCCCGCCTCTATCAGGGTGAGCGGGTCAAACTGCAATCCCGTCTGCTGATCGATGGCGCGGCGCCTGGGGCGGGTTACTACCTCACCGATCTGGGCATGACCGTCAAGCTGCAGCAGTTCAACGATGCCAGCCAGAGCGGCGATCCCGTGTTCGAGGAGACCCTGGGACGCTACATGGATGATGGCAAGGGGGTGGACGAAGTGCCGGGGGACGGTATCTTGACCGCCGAGGCGGTACTGGACGTCCCTGCGGGAAAATACCGAGCCCTCTTCAGCACCGGCAATGAGGTCTTCTCACGAGCCCAGTCACAGCAGGTGCTGCTCTACCCCTGGCCGGTCAGCTATTCCCTGAATCCCCCCTCCGGGGAGGGGGGAGCCAAGCTCTCTCTGGTCATCGATGTGGATGAACTGGATCCCGCCTCCGTGGTCATCCAGGGCAAGGCCATCGACGGCGGCGGCAGTAGCATGACGTTCAACGAGGTAGCGACAGCGCCGCGTTTTGGCGTGGATCTCTCCGCCCTCAAGGCGGCAGGGCATTACAAGGTGGAGGCCACCCTCTTTGGAACAACCCGGCTCGGTCGCGAGGTGCAACTGCAATTGCCGGCCAAGTTGTTCACCATAGCACCGCCTCCCCCCCCTCCTGCACCCTCTGCGGCCATGCCCGCATCCGCCGCCACCCCCGACCGGTTCGAGGAGCGGGAGAGTCCGGTCTGGCTGCCCTGGGCGTTGGGGGGAGGTGGCGTGTTGCTGCTCTTGCTGGGGGCGGGTGGTTTCATTCTGCTGCAAAAGCGCCGCACTCTGCACAAGGCGATGGCGGCGCAGAAGGCGCAACTTGAAGAGACGCCAGCAACCCCCAAACTGGATCTCAATCTGCCGGAGCAATAATTCCGCGCACATTGCAAAGAAGCCGCCCAATGGGCGGCTTCTTCATGGTGGCAAGTGGATGGGGTGAATCCGATATCAGTGAGCGCCGATATAGATGTCTTTGTACTGCTCGCGAATATCGAGGAACTTCTCCAGATTGGCCAGCATCAGGTCCACCAGGAGGGGGTCGAAGTGCTCTCCTTTCTCCTCCTTGATCAGCGCCAGCACCTGATCCAGCGGCCAGGCCTGCTTGTAGCAACGATCCGAGCCCAGGGCATCGAACACATCCGCCAGGGCGACGATGCGTCCTTCCAGCGGAATGTCCTCTCCCTTCAATCCGCGGGGATAGCCGCTGCCATTCCACTTCTCGTGATGGTTGCCCGCGATGGTGGCGCCTATCTGGAACAGGGCCAGGTCACTGCCGGAGAGCATGTCCTGCCCAAGCTGGGCGTGGGTTTTCATGATCTCCCACTCCTCGGGAGTGAGTTTGCCCGGTTTGTGCAAGATGGCGTCCGGGATCCCCACCTTGCCGATGTCGTGCAGGGGAGAGGCACGCTTGATGAGCTCGCACCTGTCCTCATTCATGCCGAGCAGCTTGCAGAACAGTTCGGTGTAGAGGGCCACCCGCTTGACGTGCAAGCCGGACTCTTTCGAGCGGCTCTCCACCAGTTCGCCGATGCGATAGATGATCTCTCGCTGGTTGTCACCAATCACCTCGTTGAGCCGGATATTCTCCAGCGCCACTATGATGTTTTCGGTGAACAGGCTCAGCAGCCCGGTGTCCATCTGGCTGAGCGGGCGAGTTGTCTCGATGTGGAACAGCAGGTGATGGCGGGCATTCTGGCAATAGAGCACCATCTGGTTGCCATCGTAGACATTGGCTCCCTTGGCCATGGCACAGCGCAGGATTTCCGGCGCATCGACGAGGCGCAGCATGGGACCATCGCTGAGCAGAGGCTCGAGCACCTGATCCCGCACCTCATACGCCAGGTGTTTCACATCGTAAATCTGGGACTCTTCCAGATTGAGCAGGGCGCTGAGCTGGGTCTGGGCTCCTTCGACGAACTGGCGCAGGGCACGCTGCTCGAAGATCCCCTTGGACGCCTCGATGACCTTCTCCAGCCCCTGTCGATTGCTCTCAAGGGTTCGGATGTCCCGGTAAGAACGCAGGCTGGCGCGCAACAGGGTGCGCAGTTTCTGGGAGGTAAGTTCGGTCTTGTCCTTGTAGTCGTTGATGTCGTAGTTGGTCACCACGTCATCTTCCGGGGCCTGGCCGGGCTGACCGGTTCGCAGCACGATGCGTACCATCTTGTTTTGCAGCTCGTCACGCACGAACTTGACCACCTCAAGACCGGCATGATCGACCTCCATGACGACGTCGAGCAGCAGCAGGGCGACATCCGGGGTGAGGGCGAGCAAGGCTTTGGCTTCAGCCGCAGAGTAGGCGTGCAGAAAATCGATCGGCTTGCCGTCGAATTCAAACTTGTTCAGGGTGATTTTGGTGATGCGATGCACTTCGGGTTCATCGTCCACTATCATCACCTTCCAGCCGGCGGGACGCGGTGCTGATTGGGGAAGATCTTCATCATCAATAATCAGGATTTGATCATCCATTATGCAATCCTGTGTGTGATCCTGTGCTTACCTTAACCGCTTCATTCAATATAGGAAACGGATTGATATCCAAAATATGATCCAGTCGGTTTCTCTTTCTTCGTATCGGATGCCATCCACCAGCCCTTTCATGAAAAACGCCTCCACAAGGGAGGCGTTCTGGCATCAGAGGCATCAAGCTGCCCTGTGATATGCGGAGGCTTCAAACAGTGCCTTGTTGGCCACCAGGTCGACGGGATCGAAGTCATCGACGTTGATGGTGCGAAGGCGACTCTCCTCGGCGCGCCGCAGCAGGTCCGCTTCGGCCTGATTGATGACACCGAGGCTCAGGCCCGCCTCTGCCACCTTGTCGAGCTGGGTGAAGGGGCGTTTGCTCCCTTCGGCTTTGCACACCTTGTCAAACAGTGGCTCTGCGGTCAGCACATCGTCCAGCGCCTGTTCCAGCAGCCCGAAGGGGTTGCCCTCCTCGCGCGTCAGATATTGACCCTCGGCCAGACGGCTGCGAGTGGCACTTGGCACCTGGAGCAGGCGGGCCACCTGGCTGTCGAGCTTGTCGGAGGGACGCTTCAGGTCGCGACCAAGGGGCAGCACGATGGCGCGCAGGGCCAGACCAATCCAGCGGTTCGGGAAGTTGCGCAGCAACTCGTCGATCGCTTCCTGAGCCTTGAACAGGGCGTCTTGCAGTGCCCAGTGCAGCAGCGGCAGGTCGGCCTGCTGGCGTCCTTCATCCTGATAGCGCTTGAGGGCGCTGGAGGCCAGATAGAGCTGGCTCAGCACATCGCCGAGGCGGGCAGAGACCCGCTCTTTGCGCTTGAGCTCGCCACCCAGGGTGCCCATCGCCATGTCTGACAGGAAGGCCAGGTTGGCGGAGAGGCGGGATAGTTGCTGATAGTAGCCCTTGGTCTGATCCTTGTAGGGCGCTGCGGCGAAGCGGGCACCGGTCAGCCCCAGCCAGAAGCTGCGCACCAGGTTGCTGATGGCAAAGCCCACGTGGCTGAACATCGCCTTGTCGAAATCTTTCAGCGCCTGCTCTTTGTCGGGGTGGCTGGCTGCCAGCATCTCCGGCAACACGTAGGGGTGGCAACGGATGGCTCCCTGACCGTAAATGATCATGCTGCGGGTCAGGATATTGGCTCCTTCGACGGTCACGGCGATGGGCGCCCCCTGATAGCCACGGGCCAGATAGTTGTTCGGCCCCATGCAGATGGCCTTGCCGCCATGGATGTCCATGGCATCAATGATGCACTTCTGGGCGCGGTCGGTGAGGTGGTACTTGACGATGGCGGAGATGACCGAGGGTTTTTCACCGAGATCGATGCCGGTGACCGTCAGTTTGGCGGCGGCGCCCATGATGTAGGCGTTGCCACCCAGGCGTGCCAGCGGCTCTTCAATCCCTTCCATCTTGCCAATCGGCAGCTTGAACTGGCGACGGATGCGGCTGTAGGCTCCGGTGGCCAGGGCCAGCATCTTGACGCCGCCCGTGCTGTTGGAGGGCAGGGTGATGCCGCGGCCGACGGAGAGACACTCCACCAGCATGCGCCAGCCCTGACCGGCCATGGCCGGGCCGCCGATGATGAAGTCGAGCGGTACAAACACGTCCTTGCCGCGGGTCGGGCCGTTCTGGAACGGCACGTTGAGCGGGAAGTGGCGACGGCCGATGTCGACCCCCTTGATGTGGGTCGGAATGAGGGCGCAGGTGATGCCGAGCTCTTCTTCCTCACCCAGCAGGTGGTCAGGGTCACGCAGCTTGAAGGCGAGGCCGAGTACGGTGGCGATGGGAGCCAGGGTAATGTAGCGCTTGTTCCAGGTCAGGCGCATGCCGAGCACCTCTTCCCCTTCCCACTCGCCTTTGCAGACGATGCCGAAGTCGGGAATCGAGCCCGCATCGGAACCCGCTTCCGGGCTGGTCAGGGCGAAACAGGGGATCTCCTTGCCGACGGCCAGACGGGGCAGGTAGTAATCCTTCTGCTCCTCAGTACCGTAGTGTTGCAGCAGCTCACCCGGCCCTAAGGAGTTGGGCACGCCGACGGTGGAGGCGAGCACGGCGCTGGCGCCGCACAGCTTTTGCAGCACGCAGGACTGGGCGTAGGCGGAGAACTCCAGCCCGCCATATTTCTTCTTGATGATCATGGCGAAGAACTTGTTGTCCTTCAGGTATTGCCACACCTCGGGGGAGAGATCGGCACGCTCGTGGGTCACTTCCCAGTCGTTGACCATACGGCACACTTCTTCAACCGGGCCGTCCATGAAGGCCTGCTCCTCGGCGCTGAGGGTGCTCACCGGAATGGCGTGCAGCTTCTTCCAGTCCGGGTTGCCGGCAAACAGATCCGCTTCCCACCAGGTCGTCCCCGCTTCGATGGCTTCCTTCTCGGTTCGGGACATCTCCGGCATGATGGACTTGTAGATCTTGAACAGCGGCTTGGTCAGCTGGTTGCGGCGAAACTCCACCAGATTGAGGGGCAGGGCTATCACCGCGAACAGCGCCCACACCAGCAGGGGAACATGGCCATAGAAGGTGCCGGCGACCAGGGCGGCGGCCGTGGCAAGCGTGGCGGTGAACAGGGACGCACGGCGATAGGCCATGGCGCCGATCACCAGGATCACCCCGAGCAGAGTGAGGGTCGTCGTCATTGTTTGCTCCTTGCATGAATTGCCGAGGTTGGGAAATTGGCGTTAACTGATCCAGAGGTCTGACCTGTTGGATATGGCCCCTGTTGTAATTCATACGCACAAACTTATCAAGCTGTTTACAAGCCTGTTACCTTGGCTCTGTGATCGGCATAACGCGCTGCCCGCCCCATCTTGGCGGGCGGGGGGCGACGATTGGACTGGCTTGTGCGACAATGCCGCCACCCTATGTTGGACGACGAGATTTCAAGAACCATGTACCAAGAACTGATCCGCAACGAGTTGACCGAGGCTGCCAGCGTGCTTCAGGCGTTCCTGGCAGATGAGCAAAATCTGAAAAACATCGAGGCGGCGGCCAAGCTGCTCGCCGACTCCTTCAAGCAGGAAGGCAAGGTACTCTCCTGCGGCAACGGCGGCTCCCACTGCGATGCCATGCACTTTGCCGAGGAGCTGACCGGTCGTTATCGCGAGAACCGCCCAGGCTATGCCGGCATCGCCATCTCCGATCCCAGCCACCTCTCCTGCGTCTCCAACGACTTTGGCTATGACTATGTCTTCTCTCGCTATGTGGAGGCCGTCGGCCGCCGTGGTGACGTGCTGCTCGGCATCTCCACCAGCGGCAACTCCGGCAACATCCTCAAAGCCATCGAGGCGGCCCGTGCCAAAGGGATGAAGGTGATTGCCCTGACCGGCAAGGACGGCGGCAAGATGGCTGGTCTGGCCGATGTGGAGATCCGTGTACCGCACTTCGGTTATGCCGACCGCATCCAGGAAGTGCACATCAAGGTGATCCACATCCTGATCCAGCTGGTTGAAAAAGAGATGGCCAAGTAATCAACGATCCGGGATTGAGAGGGGGGATGGGTGACCATACCGGCCCTCTCGTCCAGCCGTGACGGTTGATTGACGAAACCAGAGTCAAGACATTCAGGGAGTGGATGGTATATGTGCGAACTGCTCGGCATGAGTGCCAATGTGCCGACCGACATCTGCTTCAGCTTTACCGGGCTGATGCTGCGGGGCGGCAAGACCGGTCCCCACAAGGATGGCTGGGGGATCACCTTCTATGAGGGGCGGGGTTTTCGCACCTTCAAGGATCCCGAACCCAGCGCCCAGTCTCCCATCGCCAAGCTGGTCCAGGCACTGCCCATCAAGAGCCGTGCCGTGGTCAGCCATATCCGGCAGGCGAACCGGGGGTGTGTCTCCCTGGAAAACACCCACCCATTTACCCGCGAACTGTGGGGCCGTTACTGGACCTTTGCCCACAACGGCCAGCTGACCGGCTACAAGAAGCTGCCCACGGGGCGGCACCGTCCGGTCGGCGACACCGACAGCGAGCACGCCTTCTGCTGGCTGCTCGACAGGCTGGAGCACAAGTACCCCAAACGGCCGGCAAATTTCCCCGCCATGTTCCGCTATCTCGCGACCCTGTGCGACGAGCTGCGCGGGCTCGGGGTGTTCAACATGCTGCTGTCGGACGGAGAGTTCGTGATGACCTATTGCAGCAACAACCTTTACTGGTTGACCCGCAGGGCTCCCTTTGGCGAAGCCCGTCTGCTGGATGAGGATGTGGCCATCGACTTTCAGAGTGAAACCACGCCGAACGATGTGGTGACCCTGATCGCCACCCGGCCGCTCACCGGCAACGAGAATTGGGTGAAGATGGTGCCCGGGGAGTTCTGCCTGTTCAGGCTGGGCGAGCTGGAATATGGCAATGCAGCCAACTTGTTGAACCAGAAATAAAAAATACCAGGGTAGATGTCTACCCTGGTTCTTCGCAGCAGCCATACAGGCAAAAAGGGATGAGAGAGGTGTTGCTGAGCCGCATCATTCTCATGGGTTGCATTGTTACTTTAATGTTAATTTTGTGACAACCTTTATCTCTCTCCATTCTGGCTGACATACCGATAACTTGAAGCTGCTCACATTCTGGTGTCCCAAGAGCATCCGGAGCGATACGGGCATGCCCGAAGGGCGGGTGACAGCGGGGCTGTGGGTCCGCTATATTGTGGTCTGTTTGAATACCATCATAGGGAAGAGAAGATGGAGTGGCTGGATCAGAAAGTGCTGCGACAACTGGCAGATGACATCGGTCACGAGATGATGCCGGTCGTCATCTCGGTGTTTGTCGAAGAGGTAGGCGAGCAGTTGGCCCAATTAAGACCGCTTTTTGAGCAGCGGGACTGGTCAGCCCTGGCGCGTGTTGCCCACAGCATGAAATCGTCCTGTGGCAGCTATGGCGCCAAACCCAGCTATCAGCAGGTGATGGATCTGGAGTCCGCCTGTCGCCGGGAAGATGAGCAAGAGGCCAGCAGACTGCTGGCTGAGCTGGAGCACTCCCTGCCCCAGGTCTTCACCCATCTGGCCCAGTTTCACTGATCCAGAAGGGCATCAGCCCGCCATGTCGCGCTCGCCAAGCCTGCTCAGGATCACGGTGTCGAGTGCCAGCCGCAGCTTGAGGCGGTCGTGGCGGTGGGGGAGGGCCGCTTCACCCAGCTCGGCCCGAACGAGGCAGTGCTGCAGCTCGGGTACCTGGGGGCCCTCGGGAGCCAGAATGGCATCGATCCGGCCGCTGCCTATCCGCTCTTCCAGCCAACGATGCTGACTGGACAGTGACAACTGGCCTGCCGGACCCTCTTCGTCCACCAGATTGCTGATGAACACGACGATGGCACGGCTGCTGCGGATCGCCTCCGCAATCTCGCGCAGCAGCAGAGGAGGCATGATGGAGGTGAGGAAGCTGCCCGGCCCCAGGATGATCATGTCGGCCTGGCTCAGCGCCTCGACCGCTTCGCGCGTGGCGGGCACGACCGGTTTCAGGCTCAGGGCCCGTGGCGGTGTGGTGAGCTGATCGATGGAGACCTCTCCCAGGATCTGATCGCCACAGACGGTGTGGGCGCACAGATCGGTGGGATGCTCGGACATGGGCAGCAGATTGGGTTCAATTTCCAGCATGTCACTGATGAGCCGGATGGCACCCAGGGGGCGCACGCAGAGGTTGTCGAGGGCCAGCAGCATCAGGTTGCCGAGGTTGTGGCCCGCCAGCTCGCCGCGGCCAGTAAAGCGGTGCTCGAACAGCTGGCTACCGATGCTGGGGGTGGTCACCAACTGGTTGAGGCAGTTGCGCAGATCCCCCCAGGCGATGCACTCCTGGCTTTTGCGCAGGCGTCCGGTGGAGCCGCCATCATCCGTGGTGGTGACGATGCCCGTCAGCCGGGATCCCAAGAACGACAGGGAAGAGAGCACCCGGCCCATACCGTGCCCGCCGCCGATGGCGACGACCCGGTCGAAGTCATTGATATTTTTCTGCCACATGCAGTGATCCCGTGGGAGGCCAGTGAGCACCATTCTAGTCTCCATGGCCAGGTAATTGTTTGATAAGGGTATGATTTTTGCTTGATGCCAGCATCCCGTACCCCTAGGAGACGATGTTGAACTTCCTGACGGCTCACTCGCTTGCCGAGACGACCCCACTGGCCGCCCAACAAGTTACAGAGCGGTTGCATGCCCAGTCATCCCATGTTCCATCGCTGTTGCTGGTCTATTTTACCCAAGCACACGAGGCGGCGGAACTGCGCCGTGCGCTCAAGGCACGTTTTCCCGATACCCGGCTGATCGGTTGCAGCTCCTGCGGCGGTATCCTGACCCAGGATGGCCATCATGGTCGGCATGGCTGGAGCCTGTCGGTCGCCGCCCTTTATGATGACAAGGGGGCCTATGGCGTGGCTGGCCAGATGGGGGATCAACCGGATGTGCGGGCATTGCTGCGCCGCGCCATCGCCGATGGTGGCCGACCGGGAGAGCTGCCGCAGCTCGTGTTGCTGCACACCAGCCCGGGGCTGGAGGAGGCTGTGCTCGCTGGGATCGACGCCGAGTTTGGCGCGACCGTTCCCGTCGTCGGCGGGTCGGCGGCAGACGATGGCGTGGCCGGGCAGTGGCAGCTGTGCTGGGACGAAGGGGAGGGATCACAAGGGTGCGTGTTGGCGGTGCTTTACCCCGACTGCCAACTGGCGTTCCAGTTTCACTCAGGCTATGTACCCACCGAGTGTCGCGGCATTATTACCGGGATAGACGGGAGGGAGGTGCTGACCATCGATCACGAGCCGGCGGCCCGGGTCTATGGTCGCTGGACCGAGCGTGCGACGCCCTGGCCGGTGGGCCCCATCCTCAGGGAGACGACGCTCTCGCCATTGGCCCGTCAGGTCGGCATGCTCGATGACCTGCCCTACTACAAGCTCTCCCATCCCGAGGCGGTGACGGCGCGGGAGGGGCTGCGCCTCTTTACCGAGACCCGACTGGGAGAGCGGCTGCTGCTCATGTACAGCAGCCAGGAAGGGTTGTTGCAGCGTAGCCTGAATGCGGTGAATATCGAGCCTGAATATGGCATGGCGAGCAATATGCGCCCCTTTGGCGCCCTGGTGGTGTTTTGTGCCGGTTGTCGGCTGGCACTGGGGGACAGGCTGGGGGACATCGTCAGTCAATTCAGTCAGAGGCTGGGTGAGATCCCCTTCATCACGCCCTTTACCTTCGGTGAACAGGGACGATTACCCCATGGTGAGCTGGCACACGGCAACCTCATGGTGTCGAGCGTAGTCTTCCTCGAGAGCTGACATTGTGCTGGATTCAAGATGATAGGCAATAGCGAACTCGAAACCCTGGGTGACAAACTGCAAACCACATTGGTGGAGCTGATGCGTTGCCGGGAGCGGGAGGCCAGATATCGGGAGGAGTCCCAAGCCCTGCTGTGCGGGGTGGCGACCCTGGCACAGGCCCAGAGTCTGGAGCAGGTACTGGAGAGCCTCATTCTTGCTCTCAAGCCCTTTATCGGATTCGAACAGGCGGACGTGGTTGCCTGGGAGGCCGTGGGGGGCAGCACCCATCTGAGCACCCAGCCGGACGAGGTGGGCCGGACCTGGTCGCTGACACCGCTCTTCTCCAGGGCTATCGAGGGGGAGACCCTGGTGATCTATGATCCCGCCCAACTGCCTGAGCTGGCGCCGCTGGCGGGGGCGCCGGGCTGGGCCAGCGTCATGATGACAGGCTTGCAGGGACCGGGGTTTTCCGGTGTGCTCATCTGCCGGCACAGCGTGGCGGGCACCTTCGATCTCAAGAGCAAGGCGGCGATGCAGCGTTGTCGCCCGCTCATCTCCCAGGCCCTGGTCAACATCGCCTATCGGGCTCGCCTGCAAGAACAGGTTGACCTCAAGACCCTGGCCCTGCAGGCCAGCGAACAGCGTTTTCGCAGTTTTGCCGCCATGGCCTCCGACTGGTTCTGGGAGACCGATCCCCAGCACAGGCTCAGCTATGTCTCTGCCCCTGGCTATCAGGGGGAGGTGTTGGCCCGCCAGACGGGGAGAAGCCTCTATGATTTTGCCCACGACAAGCAGGACCCGGCCTGGAGCCACTACCGGCACCTGATCGCCCACCATCTGCCGGTGCGGGGAATGCGGGCCCAGGTGATGCTGGCGGGCGGGCCTTGCTGGATGGAGATCAATGCGGAGCCTTGCCATGATGCCGGTGGCCGCTTCCTCGGCTATCGGGGCACGGCGCGGGAGATAGGTAGCCAGATCCGCCGCGAGCAGGAGCTGGCGCGGGCGCGGGACGATGCCGAGACGGCCAACCGTGCCAAATCCCAGTTCCTCGCTATGATGACCCACGAGATCCGCTCTCCCATGAACGCCGTGCTGGGGATGCTGGATCTACTGCAGCACGGCCGACTCGACACTCCGGAACAGACCCTCATCGGCCATGCCACCCACTCTGCGCATCTGTTGCAGACCATCATCGACGACGTGCTCGATTTCTCGAAAATAGAGTCACATACCCTGACGCTGCACTGCGAACCTTTTCAGCCTGCCGAGCTGTGCCGTGCCCTGGTGGAGCCCTTGCAGGCACAGGCCAGTGCCAAGGGAATCACACTGCACTGGCATCTGGATGAGACGCTCCCCGAACGCCTTCAAGGGGATGCCGTCCGCCTCTCCCAGGTGATAGGCAACCTGCTTGGCAATGCCGTGAAGTTCACCTCCGCCGGCAGCGTGCGTCTGGCATTGACCTGGGAGGAGGAAAAGTTGGGGGTCATGGTCAGCGACACGGGGATCGGCATCTCCACCGAGGATCAGGCGTTGCTGTTCGAACCCTTCTATCAGGTCGACAGTTCGGCAACCCGCCGCTTCTCCGGCTCGGGGCTCGGACTGGCCATCTGCAGGCGGCTGGTGCAGCTGATGGGGGGAGACATTTGCGTGCAGAGCACGCCTGGGCTGGGAAGCTGCTTCTGGTTCGAGCTGCCCGGGATGGCCTCTCCCTGTGCTCCGGCCGCCGCCCCCGGCAGTGAAGAGTACGCCAGACTGGAGCTGGATGTGCTGGTGGTGGAAGACAGTCCGGTCAATCAGCTGGTGGTATCCCTGATGCTGCAGAAGCTGGTGTGCAGGGTGAGGCTGGCAGGCAATGGTCTGGAGGCCCTGGCACAGGTGGCGAAGCAGCAGCCGGACCTTGTCCTGATGGATATGCGGATGCCGCAGATGGATGGGCTGGAGGCGACCCGGCGCCTGCGGGACATGGGGTGCGAGGTGCCCATCGTCGCGTTGACGGCCAATGCCATGATGGAGGACAGGGCCCGCTGCCTTGCCCAGGGCATGAACGATTTTCTGGCCAAACCCATCAGTCTTGCCAGGCTGCGAAGCTGCCTGCTCCGCCATTGCAGGTGATGTCGGCCGATTTTGGGTAAAAAAAATGGTCAACCTGGTGGTTGACCAATTCTTCAGCAAATACTGAAGAGAGCACGGGATAAATCGGGTTGTACGGTTTTATATGAAAAAGTCGTGCCAACTTTTCAAAACCTGTTATTTGCGGCCTGTAGCTGAATTGTGTGTTATTTATCGCTACCGTGATTGCAAAATGCAATTCTCATTTTTTCATTATAAGAATGCAGTGCCGAGAATTCGCGTTTTGCAAACAAACCGTTGACTCACTCTTTGACTCACTGTGCGATCAGTCGGCGCAAGAACTGACGCGCCGCTTCACTGTTTTGTTTGGCAATCAACATCTGTTTTTCATAGATCGGCATGGGCAGGATCTCGAGCCAGCGTTGGCAGAGCCAGGCTGCATCGTCGAACTGCTTGTCCGGGTAGAGCTCATCCAGTTCCGGGTATTGTGCAAAGACCTCTCTCAATCGGCTGACCAGCTGGTTGTCGCTGATATCAGAGTCCGCACTCGGCCAGTTGGGCAACGGCTCGACCTGGGCGTGCCTGAGGCCTGCGCTATCCGTTTCCATCTCGTGGATGCAGAAGCGTTCAAGGCCGAGCACGGTGACCCCGAGCAAACCGTCGTTGAGGGTATAAAAATCAGTCACCTTGACGCGGGTTCCGACCGGGAGAATCCGTCCGCAGGTGTCCGTGCTGGTGGTCTCTTCCATCACAATGCCAAAACCCCGATCCTCGAGGAAGGACTCCTTGAGCATCTGCAGGTGGCGCGGCTCGAACAGGCGAAGGGGGAGCTTGCCACCGGGCAGAATGTGGGACGGCAAGGGGAACAGTGCCAGTTGTTGAAGTTTCATGTTCCATCCTCCTAATCAGTCATTGCTGAATGTGACAATGCAGTGACCGTGCCAGAGAGAGGTGGCGTGGCGAAGGGGTGAGTCATTTCCCGTGGTTATTTTTAATATCCATTTAAAATCAATCTATTGTGATTTGATGTCGCGAATGCAGGCAAGGCAGTGCGAAAGGGATTCAGGTGAGGTGTAAGGGCGCCGAACATACCCTGTGTGCAGAATGAGTCTATTTTCGCATATTGCAAATTTGATTCATGCAAAATGCCTGTTACAGACCCATTCAGCGATTGGGGGCAAAGGCCAGGGGGTCAGGTGGTGAATTCGGTGTGCTGTGTCATGCCGTCCAGCATCAGGGCGGCTATCTCGTCATACATCTGCGACCAGGCCTGTGCCAGTGCCGGGGTAAAACCACTGCCGAGACGCCGTGCCAGCACCTGGGTCAGCGCCTGTTTGAGCAGTGCAAACTGGTGGGGTTGAACGTTGAATCGCTGGTGACGCCTGCCGAGATCGCGAATGATGAAACCCAGTGCATCCAGCTGGGAGAGGCTGGTGATGACGGTGTTCAGGGTGTCCGACACCTTGGCAACGGGCAGCTCCTGATGTGGGGGAAAGAGGGCCCTGAGTTCGGGGGACAATCTGAACAGCTCTTCATACACCTCCTGGACATAGCTGTTGTTCAGGGCGCTCACCCTGCCCCAGGCTTTCTGGACCAGCTCTATCTGCTCAAAGGTCATGTCGATGTTTCCTTCCCGTGCGATGTCATGAAAATAATAATCCATCTACTCAATAGAGCACCGGGTTCCGCGCCATTTGGGGAAAAGGAAAGGGGGCCAGCAAGGAGGCACGGATGGTGACCCCTTGCTGGCAGGAGGCCGGGACCTCAGTTGCGCTGTTCCAGGTACATGACGGCTGCTTCGACGCGGCTTTGGGCCTCGAGCTTTTTCAGCAGGCTCTTGACGTGGACCTTGACGGTTCCCTCGGAGATATGGAGCACGGAGGCGACCTGCTTGTTGGACAACCCCTTGGCGATTTCACGCATGATCTGCATCTCGCGTCGGGTCAGGCTCTCCAGCTTCTGCTGCAGGTGGTCCAACTCGTAGATGTTCTCGAGATAGGGACGTAGCGGCTCGCTCAGGATCTGCTTGCCGGTCATCACGTCAGCCAGCTGGGCCAGCAGCATGTCAGGCTCGGTGTCCTTGAGCAGATAGCCGTCCGCGCCTGCCTTGAGCAGGGCAACCACATCCTGGCGGGCGTCAGAGACGGTCAGGATCACCACGCGGGAAGTCACCTCTTCGGCCCGCAGCGCCTTGAGGGTATCGAGACCTGACAACCCCTTCATGTTGAGGTCGAGCAGGATAAGGTCCGGTTCGGACTCCTTGGCCATGGCCACGGCGTCGGTGCCGTTGGAGGCCTCGCCAACCACGTCGATGTGATCTTCCAACTCCAGCAGTTGCACAATTCCCTTGCGCATCAGGGGGTGGTCGTCCACGACCAGAACACTGTATTTCATCTCGTCCATCAGGCGTCTCTTGTTAGGCTGGTGGGAAAGGTCAGGTGTATGCGGGTGCCCCCGGAGGGCGGTTCACTGATGGTCAACTGGCCGCGCAATTTGCTGGCGCGTTCATTCATGATGCTGAGACCGTAGTGATTCACCGCCGAGCTTGCGCCCCTTATTCCAACACCATCGTCTGCAATCTGAACCTGGATGTTACCATCAGCCAGGGTCTCACAGCTAACGTCAATGTGCCGCGCGCTGGCATGCTTGATGGCATTGAGCACTGCCTCACGGATCAGCTGCAGGATGTGGATGTGCTGCCCCGCTTCAAGGTCGGTGTCCGTCAGTCCGTACTGGAGCCTGATGTCGGCGTGCGTCTGGGGTTTGAGCTGCTCGAGCATGACCGCGATGGCTTCACCCAGGTTGGCATCGCCGATGCTGAGGCGGAAGGTGCCGAGCAGTTCGCGCAACTGGGTATAGGCATTGCTGAGCCCCTCGTCGATCTGCTCCATGGCTGCCTCGGTCTTGGCCCTGTCCCCCTTGGCGAAGGAGCGCTTGAGCAGCGTGGCCTGGATCTTCAGGTAAGAGAGGGCCTGGGCGAGGGAGTCGTGCAGTTCACGGGCGATGACGGCGCGCTCTTCCATCAGCAGCAGGCGCTGGTGCTGCAGCAGGGTCTGATCCTTGTGCAGCACCTGGGCCAGCAACATGGAGAAGTTCTTCATCAGCCGCTCGTCGATGGGGTGGTCGCTTATCAAGTCGAGCCGGCCGTACTCCTCGTCATCCATCTGCAGGTAGAAGCTCACCACGGCGTCCAGATCCCCCGGCCACCCCTTGCGACCTGTGATGTAGACCGGCATCGCATTGTGCTCGAAGCGGGTGAGGCGGATGTACTCGATGTGCTGGTGGGCGGCGGCCCGCTCCAGCAGCTTTTGCAGGGTGCGGCGGCTGAGGGGCGCCGCGTGCAGTTTCTGGGCGGTGGAATAGAGGAAGGAGAGGGTGTCGTTGGCCTGTTGCAGCTTGGCCGTTTTCTCCTCCACCTTGCTCTCCAGCTCCCGGTAGAGTTTGCCAAGCTCGTCGGCCATGGTCGCGAACGCCCCCGACAGCTCTCCCAGCTCGTTCTCACAGTGAGGGGGCAGGGTGAGATCGAACTCCTGACGCTGGATCTGGCGTGCGCAATAGACCAGCTGATTGAGGGGCGCCACCACCTGCTGGCGGGTGAAGCGCACCGTGCACCAGGCGATGGTGATGATGGCGAGCAGACCCAACCCCTCTGCCAGGGCCAGCATGCGAACCTTGAACTCCACGTGGTACTGCATCTGGTTGACGAAGTCATCGATGGCGGCGACGAACTGTTCCGTATTGTCGGTATAACGGCTGGGAGTGGCATTCTCGATATGTTCGCGCATCACTTGCCATTGCAAGAGGACTTCACCATAGGTGCGGCGCAGGGAGGCGGGCGTGATCCAGCGCTGGGTCTCCTGCAGCTCGGGGGCATGAAGGGTCTGTTCAAACTGGGCGAGCCGGCCGAGGACGACCTGATCCTTCTCGATTTCATAGGCCATGCGGTAGGCCTGCATGCGCAGAGATCCCGACAGATTGATGGCCTTGGCATCGGGAACCGAATAGAAGAGGGTGACCATGGCCACCACGGCGATCAGGCTGGCCATGAACAGGATCAGCACCATGGAGCGACCGATGGCGCTGCTGACCGACTGCACTCTGAACCATTTTCCCATGCCGACCGGCTCCCTTTTCACCCACAAAGACCCCACAAAGTAGCATGGGAGTGTACTCCAAGTTGTGCTAGCATCGAAAAACTAGATGAACTCCGAGCGATTTTGCCTAAGTCATTGAGATAGGGGGAGATCGCCGTCAGCCGATGCTCGAGCTGAAAGGGTCAGGAAAGAAATGCCCTGGCCTCCCGTATTTGGAAAGGTGTTTATGTTGCCACTTGAAGATGGTTTTTCCCGTCGCTTTTACTATTTGCGTCTGTCGGTCACCGACGTCTGCAATTTCCGCTGTACCTACTGTCTGCCGGACGGCTATCACCCGCCGAAAGGAGACGGTGAGGGGCGCCAGCCCTTCCTCTCCCTGGAGGAGATCCGTCGCGTCGTCTCCGGGTTTGCGGCCATGGGGACGCGCAAGGTGCGTCTGACCGGAGGCGAGCCCTCCCTGCGCCGCGACTTCACGGCCATCATCGAGACCGTGGCCAATACCCCCGGCATCGAGAAGGTGGCCATGACCACCAACGGGTATCGCCTCAAGGAGCGTGCCCGCGAGTGGTTCGATGCGGGGCTGACGGCCCTGAACGTCAGCGTCGACAGCCTGGATCCCCGCCAGTTCCACCAGATCACCGGCGAGAACAAGCTGGCGGAGGTGATGGCGGGGATAGACGCCGCCCTGAGTGCCGGTTTTCGGTCGGTCAAGATCAACGCCGTGCTGCTCAAGGGGCTCAATGATCATCAGCTCGAGACGTTCCTCGCCTGGATCCGGGACAAACCCATCGAGCTTCGTTTCATCGAACTGATGCAGACCGGCGAGATGGACGCCCTGTTTCGCGATCACCATACCAGCGGTGAACTCATCAAGCAGCGCCTGCAAGAGAGCGGCTGGGTGCAGCAGCTGCGCGGCCTGGATGATGGCCCTGCCCAGGTGTTCACGCATCCGGACTCGAGGGGCGGGGTGGGGCTCATCATGCCCTACAGCAAGGATTTTTGCGCCGGTTGCAACCGGCTGCGGGTCTCCTCCAAGGGCAAACTGCACCTGTGTCTCTTTGGCGACAACGGGGTGGAACTGCGGGATCTGCTCACCGATGACAGCCAGCAGGAGGCGCTGCAATGGCGTATTCGCCAGGCGCTGACCGGTAAGGCCGCCACCCATCGCCTCCATGAAGGCAATGCAGGCATGACCCCCCACCTGGCCTCCATCGGCGGCTGACAGCCGCCGTGCACCTCAAATAACCTTCGATTAATTATCAATCCTCACATAGGGGTAATTTACCTTGCCCCTGCTGTGTCTAATTGCGCCAAGGGTTTGATCCAGCGCAAGAATCCCCCCTGTTTATCTCCCTGGTGGTATATCCCCTGACTTGTCAGGGCCGCAATATACACCCACGCTTATAATTGGTATTGAAAATGCCAGTCACGGGATCCGCGCGGGGGCATCCGTCCTCGAAAAGAGGAGTCGATATGACCGATGGGGTCAACTTGTCACGCAGAGGCCTGTTTCGGGGACGCCTGAGCGCCCCCAAGGCCGGGATCCAGTTGCCCTGGTCCGTCTCCTGGGACGAGTTCGTGGCTGGCTGCACCCGCTGCGGCGACTGTCTGGCGGCCTGCCCGGAGCAGATCCTGATCAAGGGGGACGGGGGCTTCCCCACGGTGGATTTTCACCGCGGCGAGTGCACCTTCTGCACCGAGTGCGTCAGCGCCTGCCAGGCGCCGGTGTTCAGGCCGACAACCCAGACACCCTGGGAGTATGTGGCCCATATCGAGGCGGGCTGTCTGGCCACGGCTCAGGTGTTCTGCCAGCGCTGTCAGGACAGCTGCGAGCAGCAGGCCATCCGCTTTTCCCCCCGGCTGGGGCGCGTACCCACCCCCAGCATCCATGCCGAGTCGTGCAACGGCTGCGGGGCCTGCGTGGCGGATTGCCCGGTGGGCAGCATCAGCATCGGTCTGTCTCGTGGCGAGGCTTCGCGATGACCCAAGAGACGAACAAGTTGGAAAACGGTGATATGACGCGAGAAGAGTTCCATGTATCCAGCCTGGTGGTGCTGACCCAGCCCGATCTGCGCCACGCCCTGGCAGAGCGGATTGCGACCCTGGATGGGGCCGAGATCCACGCCGTCAGCGAGGAGGGCAAGCTGGTGGTGACCCTGGAGGGGCCGAGCCAGCGCCCCATCATGGCGGCCATCGACACCATTCAGGGGTTGCCCGGGGTGCTCTCTGCGGCCCTGATCTACCACCAGTTCGATGAAATGGACGCCGAAGATGGGGAATAAGGCGTCATGTGGCAGAAGCGCAAGAGTCGTTCGCTGAGCGCCACGGGTAATACACGGGATGCCGGGTCTGTTGTCTGCGTTCGATGAACGAAAAGCCCAGAGCAAAGGAATAAAGCGCCATGGAGCTGAGCCAGCGCGGCTCGTCACAATGGCTGTCATTGATGTGATTAAGCAATGCGAGGATATGTCATGAAGCTGAGTCGACGCGACTTTATGAAGGCCAATGCGGTGGCGGCAGCCGCTGCCGTGGCCGGTGTCAGTGCCCCCACTCTGGCGGCGAACCTGATCACCAGTACCGACAAGACCGCCATCACCTGGGACAAGGCGCCGTGCCGCTTCTGCGGGACCGGTTGCTCCGTGCTGGTGGGCTCCCAGGCTGGCCGCGTCGTGGCGACCCAGGGGGATCCCGATGCACCGGTCAACCGTGGCCTGAACTGCATCAAGGGCTACTTCCTCTCCAAGATCATGTACGGGGAGGATCGCCTGACCCAGCCCATGCTGCGCATGACCAACGGCAAGTTCGACAAGAACGGCAACTTCGCCCCCATCAGTTGGGATCAGGCCTTCGACATCATGGCCGAGAAGTTCAAGGCGACCCTGAAAGAGAAGGGCCCGACCGCCGTCGGCATGTTCGGCTCCGGCCAGTGGACCGTCTGGGAAGGCTATGCCGCCGCCAAGCTGATGAAGGCAGGCCTGCGCTCCAACAACCTGGATCCCAATGCCCGTCACTGCATGGCCTCCGCAGTAGTGGGCTTCATGCGTACCTTCGGCATGGATGAACCCATGGGCTGCTACGACGACATCGAGCAGGCCGACGCCTTCGTGCTGTGGGGCTCCAACATGGCCGAGATGCACCCCATCCTCTGGTCGCGCATCTCCGATCGCCGTCTGTCCCACCAGGATGTGCAGGTGCACGTGCTCTCCACCTTCGAGCACCGCAGCTTCGAGCTGGCGGACAACGGGCTGGTGTTCACCCCCCAGACCGATTTGGCGATCCTCAACTACATCGCCAACTACATCATCCAGAACGACAAGGTGAACTGGGAGTTCGTCAACAAGCACACCCAGTTCCGCAAAGGGGTGACCGACATCGGCTACGGCCTGCGTCCCACCAACCCGCTGCAACAGAAGGCCAAGAACCCGGACAGCGGCGACTCCACCCCCATGAGCTTCGACGATTTCGCCAAGTTCGTGGCGGATTACGATCTGGAGTCCGTCTCCAAGCTCTCCGGCGTGCCCAAGGACAAGCTCGAGAAGCTGGCCCAGATCTATGCGGATCCGGACAAGAAGGTGGTCTCCTACTGGACCATGGGGTTCAACCAGCACACCCGTGGTGTCTGGGCCAACAACCTCTGCTACAACATCCACCTGCTGACCGGCAAGATCTCCCAGCCGGGCTCCGGCCCCTTCTCCCTGACCGGCCAGCCCTCCGCCTGTGGTACCGCCCGTGAAGTGGGTACCTTCGCCCACCGTCTGCCGGCGGACATGGTGGTCACGGATCCCAAACACCGCGCCATCGCCGAGAAGATCTGGAAGCTGCCGGAAGGCACCATTCCCGAGCAGGTGGGCTACCACGCCGTGCTGCAAAACCGCATGCTCAAGGACGGCAAGCTCAACGCCTACTGGGTGATGTGCAACAACAACATGCAGGCCGGCCCGAACATGAATGAAGAGGCGCTGCCCGGTTATCGCAACCCGGCCAACTTCATCGTGGTCTCCGACCCTTATCCGACCGTGACCGCCCAGGCGGCTGACCTTATCCTGCCCACCGCCATGTGGGTGGAGAAAGAGGGGGCCTATGGCAACGCCGAGCGTCGCACCCAGTTCTGGCACCAGCAGGTGAAGGCACCGGAAGGGGCCAAATCCGACCTGTGGCAGCTGATGGAGTTCTCCAAGCGCTTCACCGTGGAAGAGGTGTGGCCGGCCGAACTCATCGCCAAGATGCCGGAAGTGAAGGGCAAGACCCTGTTCGACGTGCTCTATGCCAACGGCCAGGTGAACCAGTTCCCGAAAGAGCAGAGCAAGGGGGCCCTGAACGACGAGGCCGAGCACTTTGGTTTCTACGTCCAGAAGGGGCTGTTCGAGGAGTACGCCTCCTTCGGTCGCGGCCATGGCCACGACCTGGCGCCGTTCGATCAGTATCACGAAGCCCGTGGCCTGCGCTGGCCTGTGGTGGACGGCAAGGAGACCCTGTGGCGCTATCGCGAAGGGTTCGACCCTTATGTGAAAGCGGGGGAGGGGGTGCGCTTCTACGGCAAGCCCGATGGCAAGGCGGTCATCTTCGCGCTGCCCTATGAGCCCGCCGCCGAGGCTCCGGACAAAGAGTACGACATGTGGCTCTCTACCGGTCGCGTGCTGGAGCACTGGCACACCGGCACCATGACCCGCCGGGTCCCCGAGCTCTATCGCGCCTTCCCGGATGCGGTGCTCTTCATGCACCCGGAAGATGCCAAGGCTCGCGGCGTGCGCCGTGGCGAAGAGGTGATCGTCTCCTCCCGCCGGGGCGAGGTGAAGACCCGGGTCGAGACCCGCGGCCGCAACCGTCCGCCCAAGGGACTGGTGTTCATGCCCTTCTTCGACGCGAGCCAGCTGGTCAACAAGCTGACCCTGGACGCCACGGATCCGCTCTCCAAAGAGACGGATTACAAGAAGTGCGCCGTCAAGGTCATGAAGGCCTGAGGCGGGGGAGCGCGAGATGAGTCGTAGTCGGCGCCAGTTTCTGGCCGACATGGCCAAGGGGGCCTGCGGTGTGGGCCTGCTTGGTGTGGGGCTTGGCGGCGTGGCGCGCCAGCAGGTGCAGGCTTTGCCTGCCCAGGCGCTGCGCCCGCCGGCGGCCCTCGACGAGGCCGAGTTCCTCGGCGCCTGCGTGCGCTGCGGGCTCTGCGCCCTGGCCTGCCCCTACGACACTCTCAAGCTCGCCCGGCTGTTTGAACCCGTGACCACCGGCACCCCCTACTTCAAGGCGCGCGCCGTCCCGTGCGAGATGTGTGACGACATCCCCTGCGTGGCGGCCTGCCCGAGCGGGGCGCTGGATCGGGCCATGACCGACATCGATCAGGCGCGGATGGGGGTGGCGGTGCTCATCGATCACGAGACCTGCCTCAACTACCTGGGGCTGCGCTGCGACGTTTGCTACCGGGTCTGCCCCCTCATCGACAAGGCCATTACCCTTGAGCTGCAACACAACCCGCGCACCGGCAAGCACGCCATGTTCCTGCCCACGGTGCACAGCGATGTCTGCACCGGCTGCGGCAAGTGCGAGCACGCCTGCGTGCTGGAGGAGGCGGCCATCAAGGTGGTACCTCGCCAGCTTGCCAAGGGGGAGCTGGGTCACCACTACCGGCTCGGCTGGGAAGAGAAGGAGAAGGCGGGCAAGTCCCTCATCGGTGAGCGACTGACCCTGCCGACCCGCAAACCGGAGGGTCTATGAGTCGGTATCCGGGGGCCGAGGCCACGGCCAGGCTGGGCTGGTGGCGGTCACACCGCTTCCTGCTGCTGCGCCGGCTCTGCCAGTTCGGGGTGCTGGGGCTGTTCCTGCTGGGGCCGCTCGCGGGCATCTGGATCCTCAAGGGCAACCTCTCCAGCTCCCTGCTGCTGGAGACGGTGCCCCTCACGGATCCCCTGACCCTGTTGCAGTCGGTGGCGGCGGGCCAGTGGCCCATCCCCACCCTCTGGCTCGGGGCCGGGCTGGTGCTCGCGGGTTACTGGCTGGTCGGGGGGCGGGTGTTCTGCTCCTGGGTCTGTCCGGTCAACCTGGTCACCGATGCCGCCGCCTGGCTCAGGGGGCGGCTCGGGCTCAAGGGCAATGGTCAGTTCAACCGCACCACCCGCTACTGGCTGCTGGCCATGGTGCTGGTGGCACCGGCCATCACAGGCGTGCTGGTGTGGGAGCTGGTCAATCCGGTGTCGCTCACCCTGCGGGGCCTGCTGTTTGGCATGGGGGCGGGCTGGGGCCTGCTGGCGGTGCTGTTCCTGTTCGACCTTTTTGTGGTGGAGCGGGGCTGGTGCGGTCACCTCTGTCCGGTGGGGGCCTTTTATGCCCTGGTCAACCGGGTCGGGTTCATCAAGATTGCAGCCTCGGGGCGCGAGCGGTGCAGCAACTGCATGGATTGTTATGCGGTCTGCCCGGAGCGTCCCATCCTGCGCGGCCCCGTTCACGGTGCCAGGCGTGGTCACGGGCCCTTGATTGCGGCTCAGGAGTGTACCAACTGCGGCCGTTGCATCGATGTCTGCGCGGAGCAAGTTTTTGAAATCACTGTAGGTTTTGCCGTCAAGGCAGAGAAAACGTCGGAGAACACATAATGAAGAAGCTGATTGGAGCAATGCTGGCCTGCCTGATGGCGGGTTCCTTGATGGCGGCCGTCCCCGAGATCACCAACAGCACGGGGGGCATCAAGTCGGAGCGGGGAAGCACGGATCTGGTGACGGATGCCGACGCGGCCCCCATGAAGAACTTTCGCAAGGATGGCGACCTCTACGATCGCCAGTACATGCACCAGCCCCCGCTGATCCCCCACGACACCCGCAACTATGAAGTGGACAACAAGGTCAACAAGTGCCTGGCCTGTCACAGCTTCAAGAACGCCAGTGCCATGAAGGCCCCCAAGATAAGCCCCACCCACTTCGAGACCCGCGACGGCATGACCCTGGGCGAAGTCTCTCCGCGTCGCTACTTCTGTCTGCAGTGCCACGTGCCGCAAGCGGATGCCAAGCCGCTGGTGAACAATACCTTCAAACCGGTTGAAGCGCTGAACTGAGGAACCCATAGATGAAATTACCCGGCTTTGTGAAGCGTCTGTGGACCACCTTCAAGTCACCGTCGAAGGCGGCCCTCTGGGTCATCCTGCTGATGGGCTTCTTCGGTGGCGTCATCTTCTGGGGCGGGTTCAACACCGCCATGGAAGCGTCCAACACCGAGGCCTTCTGCACCAGCTGCCACGAGATGAAGGACAACGTGTTCGTGGAGTACCGCGACACCATCCACTACGCCAACCGCTCCGGCGTGCGGGCCAGCTGCCCGGATTGCCACGTACCCCACGAGTGGACCTACAAGATCATCCGCAAGGTGCAGGCCTCCAAGGAGCTGTGGGGCATGATCACCGGCAAGGTGGATACCCGCGAGAAGTTTGAATCTCACCGGCGGGAGATGGCCGAGCGGGAGTGGCAGCGGATGAAGGAGACGGATTCGCGCGAGTGCCGCAACTGCCACAACTTCGAGTACATGGACTTCTCCCTGCAAGGGCGTCGGGCCGCCCAGATGCACTCCACCAACCTGGCAAGCGGGGCCAACACCTGCATCGACTGCCACAAGGGGATTGCGCACCAACTGCCTGACATGAAAGGGGTGCCAGGCTTCTGATGGGAAGGCCGCCGGATCCCCGGGATCCGGCGGCCTTCGAGATTAATGGGCAATGACGCCCCCCAGCCAGACATCTTTTGATAGAATCCCTTCCCGGCAACGCGGCGCCCACCGGCTCCTTTCATGGCTGGCACCACGGTGCGGCGCGTTCACCTCATCCTCTCGTGGTCAATGATTGACAGGAATGGTCCCAATGGCACCCAAACACAGCGAATTCATCCCTCTCAAGATCGCCGTCCTGACGGTTTCCGACAGTCGCACCGCTGCCGATGACAGCTCGGGGGACTATCTGGTCGAGGCCCTGACCCAGACCGGCCACGTGCTGGCCGACCGGGCGCTCTGCCCCGACAACCTGTTTCGCATCCGCGCCCAGGTGAGCGACTGGATTGCCGACGAGGGAGTCCAGGTGGTGCTCATCAACGGCGGCACCGGCTTCAACGAGCAGAACCGGGTGCCCGAGGCGGTCGGCGTGCTGTTCGAGCGCACGGTGCAGGGCTTTGGCGAGATGTTCCGCCAGCTCTCGTTTGCCGAGATAAAAGGCTCCGCCATGCAGAGCCGTGCCCTGGCAGGGCTCGCCAATCGCACCCTGATCTGCTGCCTGCCCGGCTCCACCGGCGCCTGCCGTCTGGGTTGGGAACAGCTTATCCGGGATCAGCTCGATGCCCGTACCCGGCCGTGCAACTTCGTGACCCATCTGTGATCCCGGGAGTAAACCCGGATCATCCATCTTATTTTTCGATAGGTGCATAGATGAACCTGACCCATCTCAACCAGAGCGGCGAGGCCCACATGGTGGATGTCACCGACAAGCAGGTGACCGAACGCGAGGCCCGCGCCGAGGCTTTCGTGACCATGGCCCCAGAGACCCTGGCGTTGATCCTGAGCGGTCAGCACCACAAGGGGGACGTGTTCGCCACCGCCCGCATCGCCGGCATCATGGCGGCCAAGAAGACCGCCGACCTCATTCCCCTGTGCCATCCCCTGGCCCTGACCCGGGTGGAGGTAGAGATAGCCCCCCAGACGGCGCACAATCGGGTTCATATCCGCACCCTGTGCAAGCTCTCGGGCAAGACCGGGGTGGAGATGGAAGCGCTCACCGCCGCCTCGGTGGCGGCCCTGACCATCTACGACATGTGCAAGGCGGTGCAAAAGGACATGGTGATCGAGCAGGTGCGTCTGGTGGAGAAAAAGGGCGGCAAGTCCGGTCATTTCCAACTGGGTGCGACCAAAGGAGAGCAAGCATGATCAAGGTTCTGTTTTTTGCGCAGGTGCGTGAGCTGGTCGGCTGCGACGAGCTCAGCCTGCCTTGCGACTACGCCAGTGCCGATGTCCTTCGCGCCGCCTTGAGCGAGCGAGGTGACAAGTGGGCGCTGGCGCTCGAATCCGGCAAGCTCCTGGTGGCGGTCAACCAGACCCTGGTGCCGCTGGATACCCCCCTCCATGACGGGGATGAGGTCGCCTTTTTCCCGCCGGTGACCGGAGGCTGATGATGAGCGAGGCAACCATGACCGATCGCATTCTGGTGCAGCGGGATGACTTCTCGCTGGCGGACGAATATGCCCGCCTCGCTGCCCGGCAGGACACAGGCGCGATTGTCAGCTTTGTCGGCAAGGTGCGCGACTTCAATCAGGGGGAGCATGTGAAGGGGCTGGCCCTCGAGCACTACCCCGGCATGACCGAGAAGGCGCTGACGAACATAGTGGCCGAGGCCCGCAGCCGCTGGCCGCTGCAGGAGTGTACCCTCATTCACCGCATCGGCGAGCTGCTGCTCGGGGATCAGATCGTGCTGGTGGTGGTGAGCAGCGCCCACCGCGAGGCGGCTTTCGAGGCCTGCCACTTCATCATGGATTTCTTGAAGACCCGGGCGCCGTTCTGGAAAAAAGAGCTGACCGCCGACGGGGTGCAACGCTGGGTCGAGGCCAGGGCGAGCGATGACGCCGCCCTGGCCCGCTGGCAACAAGGGGAGTGAGCCTCGGGCTCGCGTCAATCGATCCGGCCGTGCCGGAACATAAGGAGCAACGGAATGAAGAGATGGGTATCCGTGTTGGTGCTGGGCGCCGGCGCCATGTACAGCGGTGCTGTGCTGGCTGACGAGGTCAAGGTGGCGGTGGCGGCCAACTTCAAGGGCACCATAGAGCGCATCGGCAAGGAGTTCACCGCCAAGACCGGCCACAGCGTCGTCATCAGTTCGGCGGCCACCGGCGTGCTCTATACCCAGATCACCCACGGTGCGCCCTTCGATCTCTTCCTCTCGGCCGACGTGGCGACCCCTCAAAAGCTGGAGTCGGAAGGCAAGGGGAGCGAACGCTTCACCTATGCCATCGGTCAGCTCGGCCTCTGGCAGAAGGGGGGGCCTGCTCCCGACGAGGCCACCTTGCGCCACTGGCAGGGGGAGCTGGCCATCGCCAACCCCAAGACAGCGCCCTATGGCGCTGCCGCCATGGCGACCCTGGCTCATCTCAAGATCGATCCCAAGCAGTATCGGGTGCTGACCGGCACCAACATCAGCCAGACCTGGCAGTTTGTTGACACCGGCAATGCGAAGCTGGGCTTCGTCGCCTGGGCCAATCTGGTGGAGGCGGGCAAGACCGGCGAAGCCTGGGCGGTACCGGCCAGCTTCTATCCCCCCATCGAGCAGCAGGCCCTGGTGCTGAAGAAAGGGGCGGCGGTGGATGCCCTGGTCGCCTGGCTCAAGGGGCCGGGACAGGCGCAGATCAAGGCGGCTGGTTATGCGCTGCCCCACTGATGGCGCAACCACACACCTGCCTGATGAGTGGCCGGCCTTCGGGTCGGCCCACTTTTGCCATAAGGATGCGCACCATGCCGTTGCCTGAATTCACCCGGGAGGTGGGCGATGAGTATTGAAAGAGATCTGCTGGCAATGACTTGTCTAACTCGTGATCAGCGCTACCGGGAGTGCGGCTTATTCGCCGTGTCTGGTGCTGGATCTGGCGTTGGGAGTGAGTCAGATGAGTGAAGGGGATCTGCTGGCGGTCTGGCTGACCCTGAAACTGGCGGCCAGCACCACTGCCATCCTGCTGCTGCTGTCGCCGCCGCTCGCCTGGTGGCTGTCTCGCAGCCAGCACCGGCTGCGCCCCCTGGTGGAGGCCATGGTGGCCCTGCCGCTGGTGCTGCCGCCCACCGTGCTCGGTTTCTATCTGCTGCTGGCCTTCTCCCCGGAGTACGGCCTGGGTGGCTGGTGGCGGGAGACTTTCGGGGCCCCGCTCGCCTTCAGTTTTCTCGGCCTGCTCATCGCCTCCGTCATCTATTCGCTCCCCTTCGTGGTACAGCCCCTCACCTCCGCCTTCGTCAACATGGGCAACAAGGAGCTGGAGGCTGCTGCCACCCTGGGGATGGGCCCGTTTGAGCGCTTCTTTCGCATCATCCTGCCCATGACGCTGCCCAGCTTCGTGATGGCGGCGGCGCTGGGCTTTGCCCACACCCTGGGGGAGTTCGGGGTGGTGCTGATGATCGGCGGCAACATTCCCGGGGAGACCCAGGTGCTCTCCATCGCCCTGTTTGATCACGTGGAGGCGATGGATTACCAGAATGCCCATATTCTGGCAGGCGGCCTGATGGGCTTCTCCCTGGTGATGCTGGTGCTGGTCTACGGCGTGCTGCAACGTCGGCAACGGAGGCTGTTCGGATGAGCCTCTACCTCAAGGCCAGACGTGATTTCGGCCCCTTCACCCTGGCGTGCGATCTGGCGCTGCCCCCCAGCCGCATCCTCGGCCTGTTCGGTCCTTCGGGCTGTGGCAAGAGCACCCTGCTGCGCATCATCGCCGGGCTCGACAGGGCCCCGGGCGATGCCCTGCGCTGGCAGGGGCGCGAGCTTGCAGCCCTGCCCCCCGAGGCGCGGCGCATCGGGCTGGTGTTTCAGGATGCCCGTCTCTTCCCCCACCTGAGCGTGCTCGGTAACCTGCAACTGGCGGCTCGCAAGGGGAGGGGGCGCTGGCAGCCTGAGGATCTGGCTGCGCGCCTCGGCTTTGCCGAGCTGCTGGGGCAACCGGCCCACGGCCTCTCCGGCGGTCAGCGCCAGCGGGTGGCACTGGCCAGGGCCTTGCTGGCCGAGCCCGACTTGCTGCTGCTGGATGAACCCTTCTCGGCGCTGGACAGGCGCAGCCGCATCCATCAGGCCCACGTGCTCAAGGGCTTGCAGCAGGAGAGCGGCATCCCCATGATCTTCGTCAGCCACGCCATGGAGGAGGTGAGCCTGCTCTGCGATGGACTGGTGCTGCTGGCAGAGGGACGGGTGGAGGCTCAGGGCACCCCCGAGGAGATCTTCGCCCGCACCGACCTGTCGCTGGCCAGTCGCGACGACGTCGGGGTCATGCTCTCGGCGACCCTGGCCCACTACGACGAGCACGAGCAGATGGCGACCCTGCGACTCGGGGAGCAGACCCTGATGGTGACCATGGAGCATGCCCCCGATGAAGCTGGCCCCTTGCAGATCAAGGTGGCGGCGCGGGATCTGGTGATCGCCACCGAGCCCATCGTGCACTCCAGCCTCTCCAACTGCCTCGAGACCCGGCTGCTGGAGGTGCGGGAGGTGCGACCCGGGCAGACCCTGTTGCAGTTGGCTCTCGGGCAGCAGATACTGCTGGCCCGGATCACCAGCCGCTCCGCGCAGCGGCTCGCCCTGACGCCGGCCATGCGCCTCTACGCCTACATCAAGGCGGTGAGCCTGGTGGGAGAGGGGTAGACGGGGGACCGGAGTACGGATTGGCTGGTCATGAGTGGCCGGCATGGCGTCGAGAAAGGGGGGACGGGTGCGTCGCAATCAGGTAATGAAATCCCATGGCTTGGCCCTGCGCAGTGCGGGGGAGGGGCCCTTGCTGCTCTTGCTGCACGGGCTGGGCTCTTCCAGCCTCGACTGGCAGGCGCAGATCGAGCGTTTTTCCGAGCGTTACCGGGTGGTGGCCATCGACTTGCGCGGCCACGGCCAGAGCATGCAGGTGGGGCCCTTTGACGTGCCCACCCTGGCGGCGGACGTGGCCCGCTGGCTCGACGAACAGCCCGAGCCTGCCTGGGTAGTGGGGTTGTCGCTCGGTGCCATGGTGGCGCTGGAGCTGGCGCTGCAACTGCCCCACAAGGTGCAGGGGCTGGTGCTGGTCAACGGCTTCAGCGAATTTCTGCTGGAGACGCCAAAGGAGCAGGAGCGCTATGCCATGCGCCTCAAGTGGCTGCGCTGGTTCGGCATGCGGCCGCTGGCGTGGTGGCTCGGTCGCGAGCTCTTTCCCGGCCCCGATCTCGCCCAGGTGCGCCACACCTTCCGGGGGCGCTTCGTGCGCAACAAAAAGAAGACCTACAAGGCGCTGCTGGAGGCGCTGCCCGGCTGGTCGGTGCGGGCTCGTCTCGGCACCCTCTGGCAGCCGGTGGCCATCATCTCCACCAGTCACGACTATCTGCCCCTGGCGCGGCGGGTGGAGCAGTTCGCCTCCCTGCCCAATGCCACCATCCACACCCCGGATGGTCACCACGCCTGGCCGGCGGAAGATCCCGCCGGGTTCAATCATCTGTTGCAGCGGATCCTCTCAACCCATTGAGGGGAGCAGACAGCAGAGGTAGATAAAAAAGCCGAACCCCGGGGGTTCGGCTTTTTTGTGGGCGCAGCTCAGGGCCTTGAGCAGACCGGGCAGTCGGGGCGCTTGGGCAGTTTCAGCTCGCGAAAGCTGCCACCCAGACCGTCGATCATCAGCAGGCGGCCGCTGTAGCTTTTGCCCATGCCCGCCAGCAGCTTGATGGCCTCGAGCGCCTGCAGGCTGCCCACCAGCCCCACCACGGGGGCCAGCACCCCCGCCTCGACACAGGTGAGGGCCTGATCGCCAAAGAGGGCGCTGAGACAGGCGTAGCAGGGTTCATCGTCCTGCCAGGTGAAGCTGCAGAGCTGCCCTTCCAGCCGGATGGCGGCGCCGCTGACCAGGGGCACCTTGTGCTGGCGGGCACGCTGGTTCAGGAGGTTGCGGATGGCGACGTTGTCGGTGCAGTCGAGCACCAGCTGATGGCCTGGCAGCAGGGCATCAAGCAGCACCTCATCGGCGAGGGCGGCGTGGGTCTCCACCTCGAGCCAGGGGGTGAGGGCGCGCAGGGACGTCGCCGCGGACTCCACCTTGAGCTGGCCGATGCGCTCGTCGCTGTGCAGCACCTGGCGCTGCAAATTGGAGAGCTCCACCCGATCGAAATCCACCAGGGTGAGGTGGCCGACCCCGGCCACCGCCAGATACTGGCTGGCGGCGCAGCCGAGGCCCCCGGCGCCGATGACCAGCACGCGGGATTGCTTGAGCGCCTCCTGCCCCTCGAAGTCGAAGGATTTGAGCACGATCTGGCGGTTGTAGCGAAGGAGTTCTGCGTCGCTCAGGATCTCGCTCACAGCAGCAGCCCCGAGAAGGGCTCGACGGTGACCGTCTCACCGGCGGCTACCTTGCCGCGCTCCTGCTCGAGCACGATGTAGCAGTTGGCCCGGGACAGGGAGCTGAACACCCCGGAGTCCTGGGAGCCGGTGCTGCGTACCTCGAGACCATTCGGGCCCACGCTCAATATGCCGCGCTGGAAGTCCTGGCGCCCCGGGCTCTTCTTGAGCGGCGCTGTCGCCAGGGCCTGGAGGGGGTGCGGGCGTGCAAACTGCTGACCGGCCAGCCTGGCCAGAGCCGGTTGCACCAGTTGATCGAAGGTGACCATGGCGGAGACCGGGTTGCCCGGCAGACCGAAGAACCAGGCGTTTGGCAACCGGCCAAAGGCGAAGGGTTTGCCCGGCTTGATGGCGAGCTTCCAGAAGCCAATTTCCCCGAGCTCTTCGAGCAGTTGCTTGGTGAAGTCCGCTTCCCCCACCGAGACTCCCCCGGTGGTGATCAGGGCATCGGCCTCGCGGTCGGCCTGCAAGAAGGCGGCGCGCAGGGCCGCCGGATCATCGGGGATGATGCCAAGGTCCAGGCACTCACAGCCCATGCGGCTTAGCATCGCCTTGACCCCGTAGCGGTTGGAGTCGTAGATGTCCCCGTGCTGGAGCGGGGTGCCCAGAGGCTTGAGCTCGTCCCCTGTGCTGAAGATGGCGACCCTGAGGGGACGGCGCACCGTGACGTTCGCGATGCCAAGGGAGGCGAGCAGCGGCAGCTCCCTGGGGCTCAGGCGCAGGCCGCTTTCGAGCACCTGGGCACCCTGCGCCAGATCCTCGCCGCGGCGACGGATGTTCTGGCCAGCAACGGGGTGGGTCAGGAAAGTGATCCCGTTGTCGCCGGCTTGCGTTTCTTCCTGCATCACCACAGCGTCTGCACCCGGGGGCACAGGGGCCCCGGTCATGATGCGGATGCAGTGGCCAGCGGGCCACTCCCCCTCATAGGGCTGGCCCGCAAAGGCCTTGCCCGCCACGGGGAGCGGCACCCCGGCGGCGAGATCCGCCAGGCGCACGGCATAGCCGTCCATGGCGGCGTTGTCGAAGGGGGGGACGAAGAGGGGGGAGCTTATCTCCTCGGCCAGGATCCGATCCAGCGCCTGGGGCAGGGGCAACCGCTCCGTCTCGCAGCAGCAGGTGAGTTGTTCCAGCATCCCTTGCAGGGCCTTGTCCAAGGGGAGGAGTGCACCGGTATCGAATCCCATCATCATGACCTCTCTGGTGTGTAGGGGGCGGATTATCCCAAAAATCCGCTCCGATGGGCAGGCCGAAGGTGTGGTAATGGGGGGCAGATGCCCCGGAGTGATCGGATTCTGGGGCGCTATCCCGTTGAATTACCTCCTGATGGGTAACCAGGGCGAGGCTTGTGCGAGATGGTGGCTGGGGAAGAGGCGGCATGGCCTTGCCCCCGAATGGGCAGGCCGGTGCGGACAAAACGGGGTGGTTTGGCATAAAGTCGGGCACCGGGCTTGAGTTAGACAGAATTATGACAATAATCGCCCTGTAAGATTGCGCCGCGGCACCATGCCGCAGGCCAGCACAGTCCCTGAGCGTGGGAGAGAAACACGATGACGAGCTTAAGCCAGGAAGCCCTGTTGGTCAGGGCGGCGCTCGAGGCCGAGGGCCTTGAGACACCTCTGGTGGCCAATGAATTGAGCGGCCAGCAGAAAAAGGAAAAAATCGAAGGTCATATGCGCGCCATCATGGAGACGCTGGGACTGGATCTGGCCGACGACAGTCTGGCCGAGACCCCGCACCGCATTGCCAAGATGTACGTGAACGAGATCTTCTCCGGCCTCGACTATGCCACCTTCCCCAAGGTGACGGTGATCGAGAACAAGATGAAGGTGGACGAGATGATCATGGTGCGGGACATCAGCCTCACCAGCACCTGCGAGCACCACTTCGTCACCATAGACGGCTTTGCCCACGTGGCCTACATTCCCCGCGGCAAGGTGATTGGCCTGTCGAAGATCAACCGCATCGTGCAGTTCTTCGCCCGCCGTCCCCAGGTACAGGAGCGGCTGACCCAGCAGATCCTGCTGGCGTTGCAGACCCTGCTTGGCACCAGGGACGTGGCCATCAGCATCAAGGCGACCCACTTCTGCGTGAAGGCCCGTGGCGTGATGGACTCCACCTCCTACACCACCACCACCTCCCTGGGCGGCGTCTTCAAGACCCAGCCCGACACCCGCGCCGAGTTCCTCGGTGGTCTGAAAGGGTAGTGCTCCCGGGGCCTGTCGCCGACAGGCCCCGGCTCCTTTCCCTCACTTTTTTTGAAAAATACCTAAAGTTGTGACCGTGCCGGTCGCTATGGCTCTCCGTGTTGTCGGACGGTCTGGTTGACGCCGACACCCCCGGGCCCGCCCTTGTGCGCGCCGACAGGGACGAGATGTGCTGCCAAGGAGGGTAGTGAAGGCGCAGGCCAGGCCTGCGCCCAGCAATGCCACTTGTTTTCCCCCATGCAGGACATGCCATGAACACCATGACGATAGGCAAAAAACTTACCGCCGGCTTTGCCGTACTCGGCCTGATGATGGCCTTTATCGGCGGCTTCTCGCTGTTTGAATTCAGCAAGATGAACCGCGCCGCCATCGGCTTTACCGACAGTATCCTGCCCGCCGTCGTGCGCACCAGCACCCTCGGCGAGACCATCAATGCCCTGCGCCGCTACGAACTGGATGTCTTCCTGGTGGCGGACGATGCCCAACAGAAGGCCCGCTATCGCAACGAGAGCGAGAAGAGCCTGCAAGAGGCTGCGCGCCAGATAGTGGCCCACGATGGCACCATCTGGGCGGAGGATCGGGAGGAGCGCCGCGCCTTTGACATCGTCAAGGCGGACTGGGAGCGATATGTCGCCCTGCACCAGCGCATCCGGCAGATGCAGGACTCGGGACAGATGGCCGAAGCCCAGCACCTCTTCATGGGGGAGGGGGTCACCCTCTATACCAATCTGACCAAGTCGGTGGGTGAGCTTATCCGCATCAACCACGGCTACTCCGTGGGCTCCCGTGCCGAGGTGGTGGACGCCTTTGACAGCGCCAAGCTGAGCGTGACCCTGGCCTTGGTGATCGGCCTGGCCCTGGTTGTCGCCCTCTCCGTGGTGCTGACCCGCCAGATCCGCGACCCGCTCATCATGCTGGCCCGTCAGGCCCAGCGCATAGCGAGCGGCGATCTCGGCCGGGGCGAGCTGCAGGAGTGGGTCCGCGGCAACCGCTTCAACCGCGACGAGCTGGGTCAGCTGGGGTCGGCCATCGACCGGATGCAGGGGGCACTGGCAGAGCTGGTGAGCGAAATCTCCGGCTCGGTGAGCCAGCTCAGCAGCGCGGTGGAGGAGGTGAGCGCCATCTCCGAGCAGTCCGCCAAAGGCATGGCGAGCCAGCAGGGAGAGGTCTCTCAGGTCGCCACCGCCATGAACGAGATGCAGTCCACCGTCAATGAGGTGGCTCGCAACACCACGGACGCCATGGGGGCGGCCAAGCAGGCTTCCCGCACCTCCACCCAGGGCAACCAGGTGGTACGCAGCGCCATCGGCAGCATAGAGCAGGTCTCCCGTCAGATAGAGCAGGCCGGGGGCGTGGTGCAGCAACTGGAGACCGACAGCGCCAGCATCAGCATGGTGCTGGACGTGATTCGCGGCATCGCCGAGCAGACCAACCTGCTGGCACTGAATGCGGCCATCGAAGCGGCCCGTGCCGGCGAGCAGGGGCGTGGCTTTGCGGTGGTGGCGGACGAGGTGCGCAGTCTGGCCCAGCGTACCCAGGCGTCCACCGCCGAGATCAGCAAGATGATCGAGGTGCTTCAGGAGCGCACCGCCGAGGCGGGCAGCGCCATGCAGCTGAGCCGTCAGCAGATGCAGGAGAGCGTGGAGCTGGCGCGGGAGGCGGGGAGCAGCATCGACAGCATCAACGGTGCCGTCACCCAGATCACCGACATGAACACCCTGATCGCCACCGCCACCGAGCAGCAGAACGCGGTCACCGAGGAGCTCAATCGCAGCATCGTCAAGATCCACACCGCCGCCGACGAGAATGCCCAGGGGGCGCAGCAGACCGCCCAGGCCTGTGTCGAGCTGAGCAAGCTGGCCAATACCCTGCACCATATGACCCAGCGTTTCACCCTCTGAGTCTTGCTGCCACCCGGCACAACGCAGAAGGCCCCGCCGATTGGCGGGGCCTTGTTGTTTGTCATCGCCCTCCCTGTGCCCGTTTCAACCGGCCCGCCTGCCCCGTCACCTACCGGATGGGGGGATGACAGGCCGGATGTTCGAATTCGCTCACAAATCGGCGATTAATTTCATGCAGGGCCGTTTGCGACCTGTTTGCGAGCCCGTATGATGCCCCCCTTTTTTGGCTCAAGAGACCCACCATCCGTCATGTTCCGTTCCATCAAGTATCAAGTCATGTTCTTTGCGGGTTGCATCCTGCTGACCACCGTCCTCAGCGTGGTGGGTTACAGCTATGTTTCCCTGGCCAGCATGCAGGAGAAGATCCAGCAGGAGAGCCACGACGCGGCCCGCCAGCAGGCCAGGCAGTGGCTGCTGACCCTGGCGGATGGTCAGGCGAGCGAGGTGGCACGCTCCTTCGAATTGGCGCTGGATGCGGCCGAAACCCTGGCGGCGCTGCTGGCGGGCAATGTCCATCAGTCCGAGCCTCTCGATCGGGACGAGGTCACGGCCCTGCTCAAGGACATAGGGGATCGCAACCCGGATTTCCTCAGCATCTACAGTGGCTGGGAGGCGGATCGTTTCGACGGTCAGGATGCGCTCCATACCGGTGATGGCCGGCATAGCCAGGCATCGGGCAACTTCGCCCCCTACTGGAGCCGTGGCCCGGCCGGTTTTGACCTCAAACCCCTGGGGGATTTCTACAGCAAGACGCCGAGCGCGACCGGGATCCGGGCCTCCGAGTGGTATCTCTGCCCGCAGGAGAGCAAGGCAAGCTGCGCCGTCGACCCCTCCGTCTACCAGGTCAACGGTCAGCCCACCCTGCTCACCTCCTTTGTGGTGCCTGTGCTGAACGGGGATCAATACCTCGGCATGGTGGGCATCGACTACTCCCTCAACTACCTGCAACGGCTGGCCGCTGACATCAGCCAGCGGGTGTTCGACGGGCAGGGCAGGGTGCGCATCATCAGCCCCATGGGCATCATCGCCGCCGACTCCCGCGATGGCGACGGGGTAGGGCAGCGCTTGCAGGATCCATCCTTGCTGGCCCAGTTGCAACGTGGCGAGAGGGGCAGCGACGAGCACGCCGATGGCTTGAGGGTCTTCGCACCCATCAGCCTCAACAAGGTCACACAGGCCTGGGGGATCGCCATCGAGGTGCCGGGCAGCGCCCTCTATGCCGAGTACGAGCGGATGGCGCAGGTCCGTGCCGAGGCCTTTGGCAAGGGGGTCTGGACCCAGCTGATGGTGGGCATCCTGGTGGCGGGTATCGGTCTGGTCGGGCTCGCTTTCGCGGCAGGGTCCATCTCCCGGCCGGTGCAGGAGACGGCTCGCATGGTGGCGCGTCTCTCCAGCGCCGGAGGGGATCTGACCCAGCGGCTGACCCAGCACCGGCGCGATGAGACCGGGGTGCTGGCGGAGGGGATCAACCAGTTCGTCGCGACCGTGCAGGGCATAGTGACCGACACCGCCACCAGCGTGCACGAGTTGCAGCAGGCGGCGGTGACCTCGGCCAGGCAGGCCCAGCAGGGGCTGGCGAACAGCCATCACCAGCTGGAGCAGGTCGAGCTGGTGGCCACGGCCATCCATGAAATGTCATCGACCGCAGACTCCGTCTCCAGCAGCGCCCAGATCACGGCCCAGGCGGTGGATGAGACCCGTCATGCGGTGCACAAGGGTCAGCAGGTGGTGAGCGCCTCTGCCAACGGCATCCGCCAGTTGAGTGCCCAGGTCAGCGAGGTGTCGGACAGGATCACCGCCTTGCAGCAGCAGGGGGTGCAGATTGGCAGCATCCTGGATGTGATCCGGACCATCTCTGAGCAGACCAACCTGCTGGCGCTGAATGCAGCCATCGAGGCGGCACGGGCCGGTGAACATGGTCGCGGTTTCGCCGTGGTGGCCGACGAGGTGCGTACCCTGGCTTCCAAGACCCGGGCCTCGACCCAGGAGATCCAGCAGATGATAGACAGGCTGCGGGATACCACGCGTGCCGCGGTCGACACCATGACAGAGGGGCGCCAGTTGAGCAGCTTGGCGCTGCGTGATGCCGAGCAGGCGGTAAGCGAGCTGGCGACCATAGTGCAGGCCGCCGACCGTATCCAGGACATGGCGACCCAGATTGCGAGCGCCGCCGAGCAGCAATCCAAGGTGAGCGAGGAGATTAACCAGAACGTCAGCAACATCCACGAGCTGGCGAGCGCCTCCACCCGGGTGGCCCGGGAGCAGGATGCCCAGAGCCGGCAGATGCACGGGTTGACCGAGACGGTCATGAGCAAGCTGGGGCGCTTCCACTACTGATGGCGTTCTGATACGCACAACAAGGCCCCGCCAATCGGCGGGGCCTTGTTGTTGATGGCGGGTCTGTTGATGTCAGGGTCGATTAGCGCCGCGTCATCGGCCGGCGCCAGACTGCTTGTCCGATCATGTGACGCAATCGGACTATCTCGCCGTCAGGCGCTCAGGGAGGGCAGGCTGCCAGCCTGCGCGTCAGCTCAGGCCGACAATCTCCCCGTCATCGTCGATATCCATATGGCGCTCATTGAGGGCAGGCTGCCAGCCTGCACGTCAGCTCAGGCCGACAATGTCGCCGTCATCGTCGATGTCGATATGGCGATAGGCCGGCAGGCTACCCAGGCCCGGCATGGTCATGATGGGGCCCGCCAGGGCATAGACGAAGCCTGCCCCCGCGCAGAGTTTCACCTCCTCGATGGGGACCTCGAAGTCCGTCGGCACGCCCTTCCTGGCGGGGTCATGGCTGAGGGAGAGCGGCGTCTTGGCCATGCAGACGGGCAGGTGATCCTGGCCCTCTGCCGAGAGTCTGGCCAGTTGCTGGCGCGCCTTGTCCGAGAGGGTGACACCCCGGCCGCCATAGCCGCACTCCACCAGGGTGGCGAGCTTGGCGGCAAGGCTCATCTCATCGGGGTAGAGCAGCCTGACCTCACTGGGCTGCTTGCAGGCCGCCACCACGGCGTGAGCCAGATCCGCCGCACCCGCGCCACCGTCAGTGAAGGCCCGGGAGAGGGCGACCCCACAGGCACCGGCCTGGCGCGCCGCCTCCTCCAGCAGGGCCAGCTCGGCATCGCTGTCGGTGGGGAAGCGGTTGATGGCGACCACCACGGGCACCCCGTAACGGCGGGCGTTGTGAATATGCCAGGCGAGGTTGGCGCACCCCGCTGTCAGGGTGGGCAGATCTTCCCCTTGCAGGCTGGCCGGCAGCGGCTGGCCCGGCCGGATGTCGAGCAGGCCGCTGTTGGCCTTGAGGCCGCGCACCGTGGCCACCAGCACCACGCAGGCGGGGGGAAGGCCGGATTGGCGATACTTGATGTTGAAGAACTTCTCCAGCCCCATGTCGGAGCCAAAACCCGCCTCGGTCACCACATAGTCGGCAAGACCCAGCGCCATGCGATCGGCGATGACGGAGGAGTTGCCGTGGGCGATGTTGGCAAAGGGGCCGGCGTGGACCAGCACAGGGGTCTGCTCCGTGGTCTGCATCAGGGTGGGCTTGAGGGCGTCTTTGAGCAGCACCGTCATGGCCCCCGCCACTTCCAGCTGCTCGGCGGTGATGGGCTTGCCGCGCAGGTCGAGGGCGAGCTGGATGCGGCCGATACGCGCGCGCAAGTCCTTGAGATCCCTGGCCAGGGCCAGAATGGCCATCAGCTCGGAGGCGGCGGTGATGACGAAGCGATCGGGGCGCTCGACACCATCGGCAGCGCCGCCCTGGCCGAGGGTGAGGTGGCGAAGCGCCCGGTCGTTCATGTCCAGGGTGCGGGGCCAGAGGATGTTGGCCGGGTCGATATCGAGCCGCGCCAGACCGGTTCTGGCGCTGAACTGGTCACCGAGTTTGCGTTCATGGAACAGGCGGGCATCGAGAGCGGCAGAGGCCAGGTTGTGGGCGGCGGTGAGGGCGTGAAAATCCCCGGTGAGGTGCAGGTTCATCTCCTCCATCGGCACCACCTGGGCCATGCCGCCCCCGGCGGCGCCCCCCTTGACCCCGAAGACGGGGCCGAGGCTCGGCTGGCGAATGGTGGCGATGCTGGGCTGGCCGATGTGGTTGAGCCCCATGGAGAGGCCGATCGTGGTGACCGTCTTGCCCTCCCCAAGGGGGGTGGGCGTGATGGCGCTCACCAGCACCAGCTTGCCGGGCTCGCGGGCGGGGGCGTGATGGAGCAGCGCGAGGTCGAGTTTGCCCTTGTAATGGCCGTGGGGGTGGAGATGGGCGGCCGCTATGCCGAGCTGTGCTGCCACCTCGGCGATGGGCAGGCGGGGGGACTGGCGGGAGATCTCGATATCGCTTAGCATCAGCACCTCGTTGGCATGTCAGGTCAAATATGCGGCGAAGTCTAGAGGAATCAACAGGGTAATCCAATGAGCAATACTATTTTATCCGGCAGTCGTGAGCCCCATCAAAGCCCCATCCTGCTGGATCTCAATGCCCTCTATCACCCGCCCAAACGGCCCCTCACCGCCCTTGGCATCGTCAGCGCCTTCATCCCGCTCTTTGGCTACGGCTGGCAGGCGATGACCCAGGATCCCGAGACCCACTTTCGCCACGAGCTCGGCAAGCGCATCAACAAGCACAAGAGCGACGAGGCAAACCTCGCCCTGATGATGCAGTTGGCGGCCATGCTGGATTGCCACTGCCTGCACGTCACCCTGCCCTATGCGCTGGGGGAGGCCGAGCTCGCCGCCTTGCGCCAGCGCCTGCCACGCTGGCAGATGAGCCAGCAGGATCACCTGCTGGTGGCCGAGCTGATGCCCACCCCCTGAGCCCGGGCTCAGGTCTCCCTGTCCCAGTAGTGGGGCGCCAGGTAGCGCTCCTGCACGAATTCGATGAAGCAGCGCACCTTGGCCGACACGAAACGGCGGTGCGGATAGAGGGCATAGAGCCCCACCTGCCCCTTCTCCCACTCCAGCAACAAGGGGACCAGCGCCCCCGAGCGCAGCGCATCCCCCACGATGAAGGTGGGCTGCAAGATGATGCCCTGGTGGTCGCAGGCGGCCCGGGTCAGGGCCACCCCGTTGTTGGCGCGAAGGGGCCCCTGGGGGCGGATGCTGTGCTCCTCCCCATCCCGTTTGAAGACCCAGTCCGGCTGGGTCAGGGTGTAGATGAGGCAGTCGTGCTGCTTGAGATCCTCCGGGGTCTTCGGCCTGCCCCGGCGGGCCAGGTAGTCGGGGCTGGCGCACACCACCATCTTCATCATGGCGAGCGGCTTGGCCACCAGGGAGGAGTCCGGCAGGTTGCCGATGCGCAGGGCCAGATCGAACCCCTCCTCCACCAGGGCCACCCGCCGGTCGCTGTACTCAATCTCGAGCTTCAAGTCCGGGTAGCGCTCGCGAAACAGGGGCAGGGCGGGGGAGAGGTGCAGGTAGCCGAAATCCATGGGCACCGAGAGCTTGAGGGTGCCCTGGGGCTGCTGGTTGTTGTGGGTGAGCTGGCTGTGGGTCTCTTCCAGCTCCGCCAGCAGGGCCAGGGAGCGCTGGTAGTAGAACTGGCCCGCCTCGGTGGGGTTGACCTGGCGGGTGGTGCGCGACAGCAGCCGGGTGGAGAGGGACTCCTCGAGCTGCTGCATCAGCTTGGAGGTCATGGCGACCGAGATCCCGAGCTGATGGGCGGCCTTGGTGAAGCTCTGGCACTCCACCACCTTGATGAAGGTGCGCATGGCGGCTATCTGATCCATATTCCACTCTCGGTTGATAATTATTTTAATAAATCGATGATTATCTATTCTCGATAGGAGGTTAGCATTTTGGACACCGTTGTGAACCCCCAATGAAGGAACGATCGGAATGAAAATGACCAAGGCCCTGCTGGCCTCCTGCCTGTTTATGGCGGCTCCCCTGATGGCTGCCGATTACGATGTCGATGCAGCGCACACCACAGTCCAGTTCAAGGTGGGCCACCTCGGCTTCTCCGAACTGGTCGGCCGGTTCAACACCTTCAGTGGCACCTTCAGCATGGACGACGCCAACCCGGCAGCGGCCAAGGCGAGCTTCGAGATCGATGCCGCCAGCGTGGATTCCAACCACGAGGCCCGCGACAAGCACCTGCGCAGCCCCGACTTCCTGGACGTGAAGCAGTACCCCAAGATGACCTTCGTCAGCACCGGCTATGAAGGCACCAAGGACAAAGGCGTGCTCAAGGGCACCCTGACCCTGCACGGCGTCTCCAAGGACGTGGCCTTCGACCTGGTCCACATCGGCGAAGGCAAGGATCCCTGGGGCGGCTACCGCAGCGGCTTCAACGCCACCACCACCATCAAGCGCAGCGACTTTGGCGTGAACTACATGGTGCCGAACATCCCTGACGAGATGACCATCAACCTGTTCGTTGAAGGCGTGCGCAAGTAATGGGCGCAGCACTCCTGCTTCAAACCCTGGCGGCTCCTTTGGGGGCCGCTTTGCTGTCGTGGCGCTGGCCGCTGCTGGGCTATCTGTGGGGCGCCCTGGGGATCTGGCTGGTGGGCTGCCTGCTGGGCGGTGCCTATGGCCTGCCGGTCAAGGCGTGGCAGTGGCTGCCGCTGACCCTGCTGGTGCCCGCCCTGACCCAGGGTACCAGCAAGGGGGTCGCCCTCGCGCTGTTCGGGGGGCTGGGCGCCCTGGTGTGGTGGCAGGGGCTGGCCTCCGTGCTGGCGAGCGAGCCCGGGATCTGGCTGGCCCTGCTGCCCGCCATCCTCTGGTCTGGCTGGACGAGCTGGCGTGGCGACAGCGAGGAGGGGCTCGGCTTCGCCCTGGCCTTCATCTGGCTGGCGCTGGTCATCGGCATCGATGGCAGCCTGCTCATCGCCCAGCTGACGGGTGCCCTGGCCGCGTTTGCCGGATTCCGTGCCCTGCTCGGCGCCTTTGCAGGGGTCAAGGTGACCCCGGCTGCCCTGGGGCTTTCACTCGCCTTCGTGCAGATGCTCGCCTGGCAGTACGTGGAAGTGCCCCTGCTGGTGCTGCTGCCGGTCTGGCTGTTGCCGCTGCTGGAACGTGCCCTGCACGGGCGCCCGGGACTCTCTCGCTGGGGGGTCTTGATCCTGGTGGCGGCCGTCGGTGCCGGAGTGAGTCTGTGGTGGGTATGGCCAGAGGCGTCACTTTACTGATTTCTGCATGAAAAACAGGCTATTACCTTAGAAATTGATGGGCTTGTCAAAGTCTGGACAGATAAAGATTGAGACCCATGGTGCTTTCGGATAAAAAGGATTTTCAATTATCTGGATACACACAGAACCCGGCTATGCCGGGTTCTGTTTGCCTGCTTTCCCGCGGCACGCTAAGGAGGCCACAGTTGCGCAGTCAGGGATCTGAGCATCTGTTTTTTCGCCATTTCACCGAACAGGGATGTCTTGGGGATCTCTGCATCCTGCTGGTGACCCACCTGCTTCCCGACAGACCCGACTTCATCCAGGTGCTCGATCGGGTGGGTCGGGTCGGTGCCATCCTGCCCAAACCCAAGTCGGTGCATGGACCGACCCTGACCTGGGCCCAGCAGCACTACCCCGTGCTGCCCCTCAATCGCCACTGGACCTCGGATCCCGGTGAGGTGATCGCCCAGATTGCCCCCCTGGTGATGTCCCACGAGCGGCTCATCATCCTCGACATCGGCGGCTACTTCGCCAAGAGCCAGGCGGTACTGGCCGAGCACTTTGGCGCACGTTTCATCGGGGTGGTGGAGATGACCGAGAACGGCCATCAGCGCTACGAACAGGAGTCACTGGCGGCCCCCGTCATCTCGGTGGCCCGCAGCCCCCTCAAGCAGGCGGAAGATATCCAGATCGGCCTGAGCGTGGTCTACTCCGCGGAGTCTCTCGCACGTACCCTGAGGCGTACCTTCAATGTCTGCCAGGCCGCCCTGTTCGGCTATGGCAAGGTGGGGCGCAGCATCGCCCGGGAACTGCGCTGTCGCAACCTGCATCTGGAGCTGGTGGAGACGGATGCCCTGCGCCAGGTGGAGGCACTCTCCCACGGCTTCAAGCTGGTGAACAAGGCCGAGGCCCTGGGCCGCGCCGAGCTGGTGATCTGCTCCACCGGCAACGGCTCCCTCGACATCACCGATCTGCAGGCCCTGCGCCCCGGCGCCATGCTGGCCTCGGTCACCTCCGCCGACGACGAATTTGCCTTCAGCCTCGCCCAGCTGCCCTGGCCGAGCGAGGAGGTGTGTCCCCATGTGCTGGCCCTGACCCGGCCGGACGGCAGCACCATCTTTTTGCTCAACCGGGGGGAGGCGGTCAACTTCGTCCACGGCGCCGTCATCGGCGAATATGTCTACCTGGTGCTGGCGGAGATCATCGAAGGGGTGCACCAACTGGCCCATCAGGCATCCACCCCGGGCCTTCACGAACTGCCCCAGGCCACCATGCAGCGCATCGCTCGCCACTGGTTGACCGATTTTCACGGAGTCACCCCATGACAGACACCCATTTGCCCCTCGCGAAACCGCGCATCGAAATCCGTTACTGTACCCTCTGCCGCTGGATGCTGCGGGCCGCCTGGCTCGCCCAGGAGCTGCTCTCCACCTTCGACGGCGAACTGGGCGAGGTGGCCCTGGTGCCCGCCAGCAAGGGGGAGTTTCGCATCCTGGTGGACGGGGTGCTGGTGTGGGACAGGGTGGCCGACGAGGGCTTCCCCGAGGCCAAGGAGATCAAGCAGCGGGTGCGGGATGTCATCGCCCCTGAGCGGGATCTCGGCCATGCGGATCGCAAACCCGCAGCCGAGTAAGCGGCATCACCCATGAAGTGAAAGAGGGAGGCACAGGCCTCCCTCTTTCGTTGCGGCCCCCGGTCAACGGTCGCCAGAGGTGGCCAGCGCTTCCCCGGCGGGGAGGCCGATATAGCGGGCCCGCTTGTGGGGCTTGATGCGGCTCACGTCCACCCACACCAGGCCGTCGATGCAGTGGTTGAAGTCCGGGTCGATGCCAAAGTCCATGAACTGCACGCCCCCCGGCTCGCACAGCTCGGCGTACTGCTTGTAGAGGGTGGGAATGGCGCAGCCCAGATTGTCGAGCCCTGCCTTGAGCACCTTGAGGTCGTCCCCGTAATCGCGCCCCTCGAACAGCGTCGGCGTGGCGGGATAGGGGCGGCGGGAAGGGGCGAGGGCAAGGGCGGGGGCGAAGTGCTGGCGATAGAAGCTCACCAGCAGATCCTTGGCCGCTGGCGGCAGGCTGCCGGAGAGGGTGACGGGCCCGAACAGGTAGCGGTATTGGGGATAGCGGGCCAGATAGGCCCCGATGCCGAACCAGAGGTAATCGAGCCCCCGCTTGCCCCAATAGGCGGGCTGGATGAAGCTGCGGCCAAGCTCGATGGCCTGTTCCAGCCGGGGCAGCAGCTTCTCTTCGAAGCCGAACAGGGTGTGGCTGTAGAGGCCATCCAGCCCCTTGCTGGCCAGCCGTTCGGCCACCGGGGCAAAACGGTAGGCGCCGATGATGTCGAGGCGGGCGGGATCCCAGAGGATGAGGTGGTGATAGTCATCGTCGAAGGCATCGAGATCCCGCCGCTTGCCCGAGCCTTCCCCCACCGCCCGAAAGGCGATCTCCCGCAGGCGCCCCAGCTCACGCAGGATCACCGAGTGGCTCTGCTCGTGGCGGCGATAGAGCAGGATGCGCTGGCCGTCCGGGGTCTGGCCGAGCAGCTCGCACCCGTCGATGGCCTGTTTCAGCAGGCGGCGATCCTCCGGCAGGGCGATGGGGGCCTCGGTCTGCAGCCGTCCCGCCTTGCCCCGAGCGATTCGGTAGAGGTGGCCACGCACCAGCCGGGCCGCCGTCTTGGCCGGCAGCTCCTGAAAACTGGCGAGGGGAATGCGCGCCCCTATGGTCACCGGCAGCGTCTGCCCCTGCTGGCGAAACAGCTGGCGCACCAGCAGCAGGGCGGAGGCGGGCTTGTTGAGCCAGGAGGCGAGATAGAACCAGAGGCTGTTGCGCCCTCCCAGGTGAATGGGCACCAGGGGCGTTCGGCTGCGCTGGGCCAGCTTGATGAAGCCGGCCTGCCAGGGGCCATCCTTCACCCCCTTGGGGCCGAGGCGGGAGACCTCGCCTGCGGGGAAGATAACCAGGGCCCCGTCGGCGGCGAGGTGTTCGTTCATGGCGAGGATGGCCTGCCTGTCGGTCTTGCCCCCCAGGTTGTCCACCGGCAATAGCAAAGGGCGCAGCGGTGCGAGCTGGGCCAGCACCTGGTTGGCCACTATCTTGACGTCGGGGCGGATGCGCCCGATGAGGCGCAGCAGGGCCAGCCCGTCCAGGGAGCCGATGGGGTGGTTGGCGACAAGAATGACCCGGCCGCTGGCGGGAATGTGCTCGAGCTCGGCCTCGCTCACCCGGTAGTCGAAGTGGAGCTCGGTGAGGGCCTGCTCGACGAAGTCCAGACCGCGCAGGTGGGGATGGCGCGCGGCAAAGCGGGTGAAGGCCTCCTCATGCAGCAACCAGCGCAGCCCCTGCCTCATCAGGGGACGGAGGAGGGGCTGGCTGGCGAGGTGGGGCAGGTGCTGCCCCAACAGGGTATCGACGTCGAACATGGGCAAGGCTCCGCTGAACTTTGCCCCAGCTTGACGCCCCTGCGTGCCTTTCGTGTGTCGGTTGGGTGACGGTTTGATGACGGGGCGAGCCCCGTCCTTGCCCCCTTACTCTGCCCGCCAGGCAGAGGTGAGGCGCACCAGCGCCACCAGGGTGGCGACCGCTTTTTCCATGGATTGCAGGGGGATGAACTCGTGCTTGCCGTGGAAGTTGTGGCCGCCGGTGAACAGGTTCGGGCAGGGCAGCCCCATGAAGGAGAGCCGGGCGCCGTCGGTGCCGCCGCGAATGGGTTTGATCTTGGGCACCACGTCGGCGGCCTCCATGGCGGCTTTGGCCAGCTCGACGATGTGGGGATGGGGCGCTATCTGGCTGCGCATGTTGCGGTAGTTGTCCACTATTTCCAGGGTGATGCGCGCTCTGGGGGCGTCCAGCTGAAGGGAGGCGACCCGCTCCTTGAGCTGGGCCTTGCGGGCGGCGAAGCAGTCATCGTCGAAGTCGCGGATGAGGTAGTGCAGGGTGGTCTCCTCCACCGTGCCCTCCATCCGGGCCAGGTGGAAGAAGCCCTCATACCCCTGGGTGCACTCCGGGGTCTGTTCGGCGGGCATGGCGGCATGGAAGCGGGCGGCCAGGGTCTGGCTGTTGATCATGCTGCCCTTGGCGGTGCCGGGGTGGACGTTGTTGCCTGTGATGCGCACCGTGGCGCTGGCGGCGTTGAAGTTCTCGCATTCGAGCTCGCCGAGCTCGCCGCCATCCACCGTGTAGGCCCACTTGGCCGGGAAGCGGTCCAGCGGGAAGCGGTCGGCACCGCGCCCTATCTCCTCGTCCGGGGTAAAGCCGACCCAGACATCGCCACGGGGGATCTCGGGGTGAGCCTGCAGGTATTCCACGGCGGTGAGGATCTCGGCGATGCCCGCCTTGTCGTCGGCCCCCAGCAGTGTGGTGCCGTCGGTGGTGATGAGATCCTGCCCCAGGTAGTTTTTCAGGAAGCGGTACTGGCGGATGGCCAGCACCTCGTCCCCTTTGCCAAGGCAGATATCGCCCCCCTGATAGTGCTCGACTATCTGGGGGACGACGCATTCGGCCTCGTAATCGGCGGTGTCCATGTGGGCGATGAGCCCGATGGCGGGGGCATCCGGCTGGTTGCCCGGCAGGCAGGCGGTGAGGTAGCCATGCTCGTCCAGGGTGACCTGGCTCAGCCCCATCTGCGTTATTTCGTCGCACAGGGCCCGGGCGAAGAGGCGCTGTCCCTCGCTGCTGGGGCAGGCAGGATTGGTCGCATCGGAACGGGTATGAAAGGTGAGGTAGTGGAGAAAGCGCGAAAGCAGGGTGTTCATGGGCAAGCCTCGGGTCACGAAAGAGGAGTCATTGTGGCCAAGACGGCGGCGCCGCTTATTGCGTCAGCGCAGTTTTTGATGACTTTGTGGGGGAGAGGAGGGCCATCGAGGGGGAGGGGCAGGGATCATCGCTCGGCACCTTGCATAAAAATTCCAAAATGAAAACTGGTTAAGCAATTGCGAAAAAGCTGAATTTCCCCTCGGCCCAGCGCTGGCAAGGGGTGACCCAAAAAGCGTGACGTGTTGGTTATTTTCATCGCCTCGCCCACGCACTCCCATCCCCCGCCATCCCAGAGCCCGCCTTGCTGGCAGCGAGATTTTGCCCCCCGATGAAAACCCGTTTTTTAGCACGATTTTTTATTGTCACTGGCTGCGGTAAGTGTGTACACTCCGCGCCGATCCAAGGGCAACCCTGCGCAGGCCGTGTCCGCCAGACCCGCAGGATCATGACGCCTATAGGGCGAGGCACGCAGAAACGACAGACACTGCTGGGGAATGGTTTCTTTAATACCGGTTAGGCTCCGGTATCAGGGAGAACAACGGACTCTCATCTTTCAGCTGACCGAGTGGGCTTCGGGCTCATCATCTCCCTTGTCATGGGCGGTCACTGGCGTTGAGCGGGTCGTAGTGGTTGTCGTCCATCAACACGATGCGTGCTGACGTCTTCCCTTCTCTTCCTTGAAACCCTCTCCTGTCCGTCGGGATGGCTGCCGAATGATGAACAAACGGCGTGGCTGATGCCGATTGTCATCAAAGTACCGCGGTACGCCGGCAAGGTGTTACCGCATACCGTTGAGCTTGATGTAAAGCCACCAGCCCCACATCAAGACTCGTTACTTCCCAAGATCCACCAGGCAGCCTTGGCTTGCCGCGATGTGCAATGAACAGGATGTGGCGGAGCATGCTCCGTTGCGGGTCCAACGTCAGCAGGCCGCTCTGGCTTGCCGCATTTTGCAATCAATGGTCTGGATGTGATTGAGGGTAACGAAGGCGGCCCACGGCCGCTCATTTGCGAGGCATAGCCCATGACTAACTGGTCCAGCAAGGACTCCTTGAAGGTCTACAACGTTCCCTACTGGGGTGCGGGTTTTTTCAATATCAATGACGCCGGTCATGTGACCGTCTCTCCCGACAAGTCTCGCCCCGAGGCTCAGATCGTGCTGTCCGAGGCCATCGAGCAACTGCGCCAGTCCGGGCTGACCACGCCGGTGTTGCTGCGTTTCCCCGACATCCTCAAGAGCCGGGTCGATGCGCTGTTCAACGCCTTCGGTCAGGCCATCGAAAAGTCAGGCTATGAGGGGGATTACCTGTGCGTTTACCCGATTAAGGTAAACCAGCAGCGCCGCGTCATCGAGACCATCAGTCAGTCCTACAGCGACAAGCCGAGGCTTGGGCTGGAAGCGGGCTCCAAGCCCGAGTTGCTGGCCGTGCTGTCCCATCATCATGAGCAAGGGTCCGTGATCGTCTGCAACGGTTACAAGGACCGCGAATACATCCGCCACGCCCTCCTGGGCAACCTGATGGGCCACAAGGTCTACATCGTGGTGGAGAAGCCCTCCGAGCTGGAAATGGTGCTCGACGAGTCTGCTCGTCTCAACATCAAGCCCAACATCGGGGTGCGCGCCCGTCTGGCGTCCACCGGCTCCGGCATGTGGGAATCGAGCGGCGGTTCCATGTCCAAGTTCGGTCTCTCTGCCTCCCAGATCCTGGCGCTGGTGGAGCGTCTGCGCAGCCTCGGCAAGCTGGACTGCCTGCAACTGCTGCACTTCCACCTGGGCTCCCAGATCGCCAACATCCGCGACATCCAGGGCGGCATCCGCGAGTGCGGCCGCTTCTACGCCGAGCTGTGCCGTCTTGGCGCCAAGGTCGAGGTGGTGGACGTGGGCGGCGGCCTCGGGGTGGACTATGAGGGCACCCGTTCCCAGAGCCACTGCTCCGCGAACTACAGCCTCTCCGAGTACGCCAACAACGTGGTCTGGGGCATCGGCGATGTGTGCCGCGAGTTCGACCTGCCGCACCCGACCATCATCAGCGAGTCCGGCCGTGCCCTGACTGCGCACCACGCCGTGCTGGTCACCAACATCATTGGTGCCGAAGGGGTGGAGGTGAACGACATCAGCGCCCCGGACGAAGACGCGCCCACCATCTTGCAGAACATGTGGAAAGGCTGGCTGGACCTGCGCGGTGAAGACCCCTCCCTGCTGGAGATCTTCCACGACTCCGTGGCGGATCTCGGTGACGTCAACGCCCAGTACACCATGGGCCTCTTGAACCTGGAGCAACGTGCCTGGGCAGAGATGCTGCACCAGAACACCTGTCTGGCGCTCAAGGAGCTGCTGAACCCAGTCAACCGCAACCACCGCGCCCTGGCCGACGAGCTCTCCGAGAAACTGGCTGACAAGTGCTTTGCCAACTTCTCCCTGTTCCAGTCCCTGCCGGATGCCTGGGGTATCGGTCAGGTGTTCCCGGTGATGCCGCTCTCCGGCCTCGAGCGTCCGCTCACCCGCCGCGGCATCCTGATGGACATCACCTGTGACTCCGACGGTCAGGTGGAGCACTACGTCGACGGTCTGGGGGTGGAAAGCACCCTGCCGATGCCGGTCTACGGTGAAGGCGAAGAGTGCCACGTCGGCTTCTTCCTGGTGGGTGCCTATCAGGAGATCCTGGGGGATCTGCACAACCTGTTTGGTGACACCCACTGCGCGGAAGTGTGGCTGGATGAAGAAGGCAAGATGGACATCCGCAACGTGGTGCGTGGCGACACCGTCGACCAGCTGCTGCGTTACGTCAACATCGACCCGTCCGTGATCCGCGAGAACTACCAGCGCATCGTCTCCCACCCGGCGCTGGACGAAGAGACCCGCAAGGCCCTGCTCGACGAGCTGGAGCTGGGTCTGCAAGGCTACGCCTACCTGGAAGACGAATAAGCCAGCGGCTTGTTCCTCGTCGGTCAAATGACGGACATGAAAAACGGCGCCTTCGGGCGCCGTTTTTGTTGCGCTGTTGCCTGGCTGGGGCCGGTTGGCGGGCTAGGTCACCCGGGCTGGGGGCATCCGGCCCCGGCCAGATCCGGCCACTGCCCGCTTCTGCCCGCCACCTCCCTTGATCCAGGTCAAGGGGGACTCGGGCCGCTTATTTTACGGTCAAGGGTGATGTTGGTGAATGACACATAAGGATGTGCGTATGGAACTCAAGAGGGACCCGAGATGCTATACCGACGTCTGTATCGACGGTAAGTGGTATCACTACGATCACTGCAGCACTCACGTTTATATGCTGATGGGGGGCGCCGCCCCCAGCCTGCAGCTTGCCCATGAACCCGGCAGTGAAGAGGAGCTGGTGGAGATGCTCCGTCAGCACCCCCAACGCTGACTGCCCGCGGGCCATCGGAGGTATCGTCCCGGCGGCCCGCCTTGCTCAGCCCGCCTTGCGGCCGAGGATCTTCTTGCCCATCTCCAGCAAGGCCGTTGCCGCCGCATAGGCCTCGTCTGACTTGCCTATCTCGTCCGCCACGTAGAGAAAACCGGATCTGTACTTCTCCACCGCCTCGCGGGGAGTGGCCGCGTCGATGAAATCCTCTTCCACCTCGAACCCTTGCGTCAGCAGCGCCTCCTTCTCCGTGAGGAAGGTGGGGGAGGCCATGTCGACATAGGTATATTGCTGACGGTGGGAGGCGGGGACGCTGAAGAACTGGTATCTGGCCATGGATGTGGCTCCTCTGAACGGGTGATCTGCCATGGGGCGCTCGATGCGCCCGGCAAGATAAAGTAGCATTCGAGTCTTGCAGCAGACTACCTTGAGTCGTGAAGGGACGCAATCGGCCTGGTGATGGCTCTGGCGACATGGGCGCAGCGCCTCACCTGCTTGTCAGGCAAGCACACCTTCCAGCACCCGTTGGGGAGTCTCGGGAGCGCAGTGGACAAGCAGTTGCTCCCCGGTCATGGGGCGCCCGAGCAGATAGCCCTGCAAGGTGTCGCAGCCCAGCTCGGTCAGCAGGTCGCGCTGCTCCGGGGTTTCCACCCCCTCTGCCACGATGCGCATCTCCAGGGCCTGACCCAGGGCGATGATGGCGGCGATGATGGTGGCATCGTCGCCCCCCCGCTCCAGGGTGGTGACAAAGCCCCGGTCAATCTTGAGCTCGTTGGCGGGGAAGCGCTTGAGGTAGAGCAGGCTGGAGTAGCCGGTGCCGAAGTCGTCGATGGAGATGCCAAGGCCAAGCTCGGCCAGACGGTTGAGGATGGCGAGGCTCTCCTCGGCCTTCTGCATGGCGGTGGATTCGGTGATCTCCAGGGTCAGGTGACGGGCCTCGAGCCGATGGCGGGCGAGGGCGCCCTGCACCTCCTCCAGCAGCCCGGGGCTGGCGAGCTGGATGGTGGAGAGATTGACCGCCACGCTCCAGTCGTGATGACCCGCCGCCCGCCAGGCGCTCATCTGGCGGCACGCCTCGTCGATGACCCAGTTGCCGATGGGGATGATGAGCCTGCTCTTCTCCGCCAGCGGCAGGAAGCTGGCCGGCGAGACGGCACCATGCTCCGGGTGCTGCCAGCGCAGCAGGGCCTCGGCGCCGACCACCTGGCCGCTGCGGGCACAGTATTTGGGCTGGTAGTGCAGGGCTAGCTCCCCCCGCTCCAGGGCGTGTTGCAGCTCCTTGTGCAGCAGGAACTGCTGGTGGGCGTTGGCGTTCATGGCGCTGTCGAAGTAGTAGTAGTCGTTGCGCCCCTGCTCCTTGGCGTAATACATGGCGGCATCGGCGTTGAGGGTCAGCTCGTGCAGGCTGGTGCCATCCTGGGGATAGACGGCAATGCCGATGCTGGCGGTGATGTGCAGGCTGTGGTGCTCCCACTCATAGGGCTGGGCCAGGGTGGCCAGCAGCCGCTCGGCGAAGGCCGTGGTCTGGCTCACATCCCCCGGCGCCAGGGCCAGCACGAACTCGTCCCCGCCAAAGCGCGAGGCGGTGTCGCTGGCACCGAGCAGGCCGGTGATGCGCTGGGCCACCTCGGCCAGCAGCAGATCCCCGGTGTGGTGGCCGTGGGCATCGTTGATGATCTTGAAGCCGTCGAGATCGAGAAACAGCAGGGAGAAGCTGCGCTGGCTGTGCTGGCACTCCTGGATGCGCTGCTCCAGGCGGTCGGCAAACAGCAGCCGGTTCGGCAGCCGGGTCAGGCTGTCATGGAGCGCCAGCTTGAGCAGCTCGTCGTGGGCCTGGTGCAGGGAGGTGGAGAGCCTGGCGGCGTGGGCATCCAGCATGGAGAGCACGAAGGCGATGGCGAACACCGCCAGGGTCACTATGATGACCACGGTTGCCAGCCACTGGGTATTGAGACCGGTGTAGAGGGCCCCGCACAGGCTCTCTGCGGGGAACTGGGCCGCCGCCATGCCGGTGTAGTGCATGCCGATGATGGCCGCCCCCATCACCAGGGAGGCGAGGGCCTTGCTGAAGAAGGCGCGGGGCGAGCTGTTGCGCAGGCGAAACGCTATCCAGAGCGCGGCACCCGAGGCGAATACCGCGATAAGGATGGAGAGGATGAAGAGCCCAGGCAGGTAGTGGATGCCGGGCGCTATCTTCATGGCCGCCATGCCGATGTAGTGCATGGTGGCGATGCCGGCCCCCATCAGCACGGCCCCGAACAGGATCTGGTGCCAGGGGAGCTGGGGACGACTGACCAGCCAGAGCGCAAAGGCCGAGGAGCCGATGGCCGCCACCAGGGAGAGACCGGTGAGGGTCAGATCGTATCCCAGCGCGATGGGCAGGTTGAAGGCGAGCATGCCGATAAAATGCATGGACCAGATGCCGAGCCCCATGGCGAAGGCTCCCCCCGCTAGCCAGAGCACGGCGGCCCGTCCCCGGCTCTGGCTCACCCGACTGGTCATGGTCAGCGCCGTGTAGGAGGCGAGCACCGCCACCAGGATGGAGAAGAACACCAGATCCTGGCTGTAATAACTGTCGAGCATGGGGTGGGTTGGGGTCACGTTCATTTACTCTGGGGTACATCAGGGCCTGAGCCTGGGCCGGGTCAGGGGAAATCGGGTGGCAGATTGTACACCAGGCGTCCCTGTCGTGAGCCAGAGATACGTACCAAAATGGCCCCCGGATCAGAGCAAAAACTCTGTCTTTTCTGGCTTTGGCCGCCATCCTGTGACCGATAAACCGGCACATCCCCATTTTATTCCGTCTGAACAACAAGATAGGGGAGCATGGGGCGCTTGCCACGGCGCTGGCGGGCCCGTGGCGAAGGCGTGTGGTATGCGCACAAGGCGCCTGTGCGATAAAGGCGCGCAGCCCCTGTCGTCCTTTCACGATAGCCGCAGGCCATGCGCTCAAGGAGTCAGCACAAGCCTGCATCCTCCGGGTCTTGGTTGACCCGGTACATCTGTTATCATCTTCCCCCTGTTTTCTTATCTCGTTGACTCTGCTGGAGAAACCATGTCTCGAACCCTCTATTTGCTGCGCCATGGCCAGACCCGTTACAACGCCGAATTGCGGTTGCAGGGGCGGTGCAACTCCGAGCTGACCCCCAGGGGCGAAGCCCAGGCCCTCGCCATGGGGGCCCGTCTGGCCAAGCTCCTGGCCGAGCCCACCGACTGGACGATCTACGCCAGCCCCCTCGGCCGGGCACGGCAGACGGCGGAGCGGGTGTGTCAGCAGCTTGGCTTGGACCAGGAGCGCATCATCTGGGACGAGCGGCTGGTGGAGCTGGGGATGGGGGAGTGGGAGAGTCGCCGGGTGCCCGAGCTGCTGGCGGCCCACCCCGAGCTGGATCTGGAGGAGCCGGACTGGTATCTGCGGGCCCCCCATGGCGAGAGTTTTGAGAGCATTCAGCGCCGGGCCCGGCAATGGCTTGAGGACGAGTACATTGCCGAGCAGGCCATCGTGGTTTCTCACGGTCTCTTTGGCGCCATGCTGCGCGGCGCCTATGTGGATCTGGACTACACCACCACCTGGCTGCAGGAGCTGCCGCAGGATGCCTTCTTCAAACTAAGCGGTGGCCGAATCGAGCGGATTGCCTGCTGACCACACGAAGGCGGCCCGCCGTGGGTGGGCCTTGTTGTGATTGGTCGCTCAGCCAACTGCCAATTTGGCCGCTTCTTTCCACATAAAAGGCGGCATCGGAGTAGTGAGACGCCATTTAATGTTCATCGGTTGGCTACCGCTGTGGGAGATGTGAATCGCCCCTACTTTCCTAGACACCTCAAGAGCCTCAAACTGAGGTCAATCAGGAGGTGTTATGAGCAAGCAGCAACGTTACACGGAAGAATTCAAACTGGCAGCCGTCAAGCAGGTGACTGAGCGCAATTACCCAGTAGCAGAGGTCGCTGAACGACTTGGTATTTCCAGCCACAGTCTTTATGTCTGGATCAAACGCTACAGCCAACCCGAAGCGCAGCAACAGGATGACTCCAGCCAGCAAGCCGAAATTCGGCGCCTCAAGGCTGAACTGCGTCGCGTCACCGATGAGCGAGATATCTTAAAAAACCGCCTCCCCGGCACTCCGTGGCCCATGGAATTAGAAACACGTCCACTACACTGACCTCACCGGACAGTGGTCGTCTGCTTTTTGGAGGCTGAGTCCCCGTCAAAAAACCTGACCCAGGGGAAGCTGCGGACCCGTGAGTGGTGGCACCTTGGTGACCCCGTTTAGGAATGTGATCGAATCCGAGTCCCCGTCCGGCACTATTTTGTGATGGAGGGGTATTCATGAAAAAGCACAACACTGAACACGGTTTACCGATCATCCATGCCTTCGCCGCGGGCATCGATATCGGTTCGCGGTTCCATGTGGTTGCGGTGCCCACCGCGCTCGCCGAAGAACCAGTGCAAACCTTTCAGGCTTTCACGGCAGACCTGGAGCGTATGGCTGCTTGGTTGGTCGAGCTTGGGATCACCACCGTGGCAATGGAGTCAACGGGCGTGTATTGGATACCCGTGTATGAGATCCTGGAGACCCATGGCTTACAGGTCATCTTAGCTAACGCCAGGGATGCCCGGGCCGTACCAGGGCGAAAAACCGACGTCAACGATGCGCAATGGATCCAGCGCCTGCATGCTTGCGGTCTACTGCGCGCCAGCTTCCATCCTGAGCGGGAGATCGCCGCGCTGCGCAGTTATCTGCGGCTACGTGAACGTCACCTCGATTACGCTGCGGCTCATATCCAGCACATGCAAAAGGTGCTCACCCACATGAATCTGCAATTGCAGCATGTGGTGAGTGACATCACCGGCGCCACCGGTATGCGGATCATCCGTGCCATTGTCGCAGGAGAGCGCAATGCCACGATGCTCGCCGCCATGCGCGACCTGCGCTGTCAGTCGAGCGTCGAAACTATCCAACGTGCGCTGGTTGGCAATTACCAGCCCGAGCATGTGTTTGCCTTGAGTCAGGCACTGGCCATGTACGACGCCTACCAGGCCCAGATTTCTCTCTGTGATGAACAGATTGCCCAAAGCTTGCAACAACTCTCTCGTGGAAAGCCCCGCCCCAGCGAAGCGCTACCCAAGCCTCGCCACCGTACCCGGCAACCGAACGCACTCAACTTCGATGTGCGCACCTTGCTCTATCAGCTGGTCGGTATCGATCTGACTCAAATCCATGGCATTGGCCCTTACCTGGCACTGCGTCTGGTGGCCGAGTGTGGAACGGACCTGAGTCGCTGGCGAACGGCCCAACACTTCACCTCCTGGCTGACACTGGCTCCGGGCTGCCGGATCAGTGGCGGCAAGGTGTTGTCAGCTCATACTCGCAAGACCAAGAATCGAGTGACCGCCCACTTACGACTGGCAGCGGTGACCATTGGCAGAACAAATACGGCGCTGGGGGCATTCTATCGACGGTTGTCGGCGCGTATCGGCAAAGCGAAGGCTGTCACCGCCACCGCGCGCAAGATTGCGGTCTTGTTCTACAACGCAATGCGTTTTGGTATGGAATATCAGGATCCCGGCGCCGACCACTATGAGCAGCAGTACCGCGAGCGGGTGGTCAAGGGATTGCACCGGCGGGCCGCCGAGTTTGGTTTCACCCTACAGGCAATCGAGGATGTTTCTTAGGAAGGC
>NZ_JBFODF010000032.1:0-48910 GCF_040908165.1 Aeromonas sp. R6-1 | reverse complement strand
AACTGCTGGGATACTCAGTTCATTATGCTCAAGAACATCAGCCCAATCTGACCCGTGCTGGGATTGGCGAACATAATGCCTTTGCGTTGACCTGTCGATTGGATGCTGGTGTTCCCTGGCATTGCTGGGCCCAGCGTCTGTGACCTAATAGGAGCCTTGTGCTGCATCTTGAGTGTCCTGTCCTGCGTATGGGGTTGGTAGTGCATATTCCTTGGAGGAATGAGCCATGAACAATTCCAGAAACAAAGCTGAAGTTATCCTTGGTGTAGACACCCATCTGGATACCCATGTTGGGGTTTTGCTTAATGCACAAGGACACCAGTTGGGATGCTTGATGGTCACGACCAATATCAGCGGATATGAGAGACTCGTGACCTGGGCAAACTCTTTCGGGTGCTTGAAGAGAGCAGGCGTTGAAGGCACAGGCACGTATGGTGCTGGCTTGGCCAGTGTACTGCGCAAGCACGGTATCGAAGTGTTCGAAGTTAATCGCCCTGACCGCTCCAAACGCAGGCTCCAGGGGAAATCGGATCCTACTGATGCTGAAAGTGCAGCGAGATCCGTTCTTTCCGGTAGTGCTAACGCGATAGCAAAGACCCAGTCAGGCGCGGCAGAAATGATGCGAGTGGTATCAGTAGCCAGACGCAGCGCCGTCAAAGCCAAAACGCAGGCAATGAATCAACTCAGAGCATTGCTTGTCAGTGCCCCCCAGGATGTTCGTGAACGACTCTGGAAAAGTAAGCCCGCTGACTGTGCAAAGGGATGCGCACGAGTGAGGTCATTGGGTACAACTGAACTCCTGCATACGTTAACGACTACCCTGTGTCTGCTGGCCAAGCGTTGGCTGCTATTGGCAGACGAAGTTGAAAAACTTGATGCCATGTTGGATGCCTTGACCCATCAACATGCTCGTCGTCTGCGCGAGCAATTTGGCGTCGGCCCTCAAACCGCAGCGGTGCTGCTTTCAACGGCTGGCGATAACCCGGAACGGTTAAGAAATGAAGCATCGCTTGCGGCACTTTGTGGGGTTAACCCTTTACCCGCATCCTCGGGAAAGACCGTACGACATCGCTTAAACCGAGGCGGTAACCGTGCCGCAAATAATGCGTTATGGACGATTGCAATGGTCCGGATGCGGGGAGATCCACAAACCCAATCTTACGTCGCACGACGTGGCGCCCAAGGGTTATCTTCGAAAGAGATCCAGCGTTGTTTGAAACGCTATATCGTCAGGGAACTCTACCCTTTGATCTTGGCCGATTTAGCTGACTCAGCGCGAGCCTGTTGACATAGGAGCGTCGATCACATCACTCCGGCGCAATGGTTGCGGTTGGCCAACTTCGATGCGCTGACGGGAGCCTATCAGCAGGCGCGCCGTGATCGCGAGCCACTGCTTAAACAGCAGAGAGAAGGGCTTGAGCAAGAGACCGAAGAGCGTCTGAGCCAGTGGCGCGATAACTTTGCCGAGCGGGTGACTCAGCGCATGACGCTGCTGCAAACTCAGGATCTGCAATCCCTGACCAAGCAGCAACAGGGCTGTGATAAGCGATTGTCGGCAATAGCCAATGAGCTGCGAACTTTGATTGAGGGAGTGAAAACCAAAGCGCAGCAGGATAGCCGTGCCATGTTGGGGCAGCTGGATTCGGACCGTGGACGTTTCAGCCGTCTGCAAACCCGTACCGCTACCCATGAGGAGGAGCGCTACCGAACGGTCAGTGACTCCACATGGTATAAGCCTTGGACATGGGGTGATACCAGAAGGGAGTATTACACTCGCACCGTCAGTTATGACTACCTCAGTGCATCTGATGCTATCGAACAGGTACGTGACTATGGCCACCAGTGTGCCGAGCAGATGCGTAACCATATCAACCGACTTATCTCTCCGTTAGAGTTGAAAAACAGTTTGCGCAAGGCACTGCTCAAGCATCTAGATACGGGCAATGAGCACTTCAACCCAGCTCTGTTCAAGGGGACGTTGGAGGGGGCGATCAACCGGTTGGCTCTGCCTACTCTTGAGTTATCACTTGGAGATGCTACCGCCATTATCCCCTTCAGTGGTGAGCTGAAAGAGCAGGGTGAAATGAACAGGCTACGAAGTTATCTGGATCAAGCCCTCTCGAATGTTTTCGCACAGCTGGAAACGCGATTGAAAAAGGGGGTAACTGAGGTAGTTGCGCAGTTGGATCACTTGCAGACAAGCATCCAGAATGATCTGACTCAAGATATTCAGAATGAACTGGAACTGGTTCGTCAGGGCTTGCAGCATAAAGAGCAGGAATTGGCCAATTATGATCAATTGCTGACTCGTCTTGGCACAATGTAATTTGGGGTTTTTGATTGGAGAAGGCTCCCGCCATGGCGGGAGCCTTTCTTGTTGAGTTTTCTTTGCCGGATGTGATGAGTGCAGGGAGTGCCACTAGTGTGGCTGCACTTGCAAATCCGCACTCTTGAGTTTGAAGGTACAGCCTTGCTGGATGAGCTCCTCCCGATTGGCCAGCACCAGCGGGTAGAGCAGGGGATGTTGTTGGTGTTCGCCGTTATAGCTCACCTGCATCCGCTCCAATGCGTAGTGCATCAAAGGGATGCGCTGGCTGATCAATAACTTGCCATCTGACATGGCGTAGTCGCTGGCGATGATGGCTTGCTGACCTTGACTAAGACTTGGATTGGGAACGACTACGCCGCTGACTTGGGTGTTCCACTCCAGATCCAGTTCCCTGCCATGGGGTGACGCATCCAGCAGGTCAGGTTCGCCACGAAAGCGGCTCATCACGAAATCCAGGTATTCCCCTTTCTTCTCGCAATAGGCCCGCACATGCCAGCGGATCCCGTCATAGACCAGGGTATGAGGCACGATATTGCGGCCGCTCTGCTCTTCTGAACTCAGTGAGACATAGTCCACATCTACCCGTAACTGGCCTCGAGCCGCTTGCACCAAACCACGTACGATCTTCGGGTCAATATGTCGGTTTGGCACATCCAGGATCTCGATATGGCCGTAGCGCAGATCCATCAAGGGTAGGGTCAGAACCCCGGATTCGTGCTGGCGCTGATATTGCTTCTCCCGGTGCAGCAGCATCAGATACTCGTCAACCTTGCCTTCACTAAAGCGGGGCACAAACTGGTCGGTTGGTTTGTATCCCTTTAGGCTCTTGTCATAAACCAGCCCCTCAGGTGCGTATTCGTTGAGGTAGAGGTTGATGTCTCGCGAGGCTTGCTGGCGACCGATATTGAAAGCGGTTGTCAGGTGGTTGGTGGTGAGTCGTCCTTCCCACAACAAGACGATCTCCAGCAGGCGAAAACGCAGGGTTTGATCCCAGGTGAGCTCTTTGGGTGTCATATGTGCTCCAAAATGCGACATGTGTATGTAACCAGTATCGGCATGAGTATACAGGCTACATATAATGAGTCCATCTAAAGCGGCACCAAAGGAGAATGTCATGAACGGTAAACTGGATACTACCTATAGCCATCATGCGTCATGCCGGATGCAGCAACGTGGCATCGCACCCGAGCTGGTAGAAGTGCTCCTGAACATCGGATGCTCTACTTATCACAAGGGGCGCGAACTGGTTTATCTCGATCGCAAAGGATTGGCAATGTTGCAAGCCAGCTGGGGCTTGCCAGCGGAATTCTGCCAGCGTCTGCGTCGTCACTATCTGGTGCTGCAGGGCGGCGAGATTGTCACCGTTGGCCACAAAACCACCCATTTCAAACGCGATCGCCACTGAGGCACTATGAACCAACATCTGGTACCGGGTCAGGGGGATGCCCCCCTGATCAAGGGGATTGCTTGCCTGCTGTCAGCTGAGCGAGTCACGGAACTGACCTCTTTACTTGGCAAGGGGGGGTCTCACCAAGTTCGTGGGGCATCACCACTAGCGGTTGTGACCGCATTGGCGATCCATATCGAACAACATCGGCTGGATCGCACGTTACTGCCCATATACCAGGGGCGTGAGCAACTGATGGCCGGAGCTGCTGACTTGCTGGGGAGAGAGGCAAGTTTTGAAGATCAAGACGCGTTTCGCCTGCTGGCACTGCTGCTCGACAAATTGCTGCGGGGAGGGGGTGACAGCCGTCAGGCCAAACTGGATGGACTCACACCTAGCGTGATGGAGCAGCGGGCACTGGCGGCCATATCCCCGAATACCGGTTCCGTAGTGCGCGGCAGCTGGCGGCGCAAGTCACGTAATCAGTTGGGTCATGCCAGTTGGTTGGATGTGGTGGAAGCGGCCCTTTGGTGTTTCTGGCATGGTGACGCCTTGGAAAGCGGCGAAGTATTGCTCGGCGTGCTGTTGGGTCGGGATGAGCGAGTAAGGGGGGTCTATGGTTTGCTGGCCGGGGCTTTCTACATGAATAAGTCAGCTGGGTGCTGATTAGGCTGTTTGAATGTTATTTCAAGGTATTGAAATATAACTGTAAATTGAACTTCTGCAGTTTATGATCACGAACTTCTGCATGTTGTGTTTCACACATGAAACAGCTGGACTGGCCTTACTTGTTTTTTGCGGCCAAAGTGGATGAAGTCCTGGCTGTTCAGTTGCTCAAACGAACACCGTTACTATCTGTAGCAATGGTCCTCAAATTTCATCATGTCCCAATTGTGTACCGCGCTCATCAGCGTAAGAACCATAAACCTTTATAAATCAGTTCATTAAAAAACACATATTGCAAAACGTGGAAGTAGAACGTGGGCCCGCTGGCCGGGTGCGCTGATGTGCTCATGTTGCTCGAAAGGAGTATCCGATGACGGCGGCGCCTGGCGCCTGGGTGGGGGTGCCATGCACCGCAATTGCCTGCATGGTAAACCATCGCGCTGGCAGAGCGAAGTCCGGGGCGTTCGCCTGGCGCTTTAATGGGCAGTGGGCGTTGTCCGTGAGCCTGGTCATCCCATCGGTCCGGCTCAGGGCTGGGGAAAGTGAGGAGTCAGGGTATTGAGGTCCAGCAGGGTGAAGTAGCCGCCCTCCTCGGGATACCAGCCGCCGGTGTCGATGTAGTGGACGTTGCCAAGGCGCACCGGCACCCTCACCGGGGTGTGGCCCACCACCAGGGCGGCGAGATCCGCGACCCCGCCCTCGTCCAGCCGTTCGATACGGCGCCTTGACCAGAGGCAGACGTTCTTGATGGCCCGAAGCCGTCCGCCGCTCACCCCGGCATCGAGTTGGTCCAGCAGCCCCTGCCAGGAGGAGAAGGGACAATCGGCGTGAAGCAGCCCGACGGGGCCGGCCGGGGTGGCCACCTCGATGGCCAGGGGCAGGCTGCGGTAGTGGACGGCGAACGCCGCCTGCTCGGCAGGGGTCAGCTGCTGAAACCAGCCGCCGCCGTTTCGGATCCAGTTCTCCCGATCGCAGCTCTCGTAACGGCAGACGTAGTCGTCGTGATTGCCGCAGACCGGGTGAAACCAGGGCCTGGCCAGCCAGTGGATCACCTCGCTGCACTCGGGTCCGCGATCTGCCAGATCCCCGACGCTGAAGAGACGGTCCCGGGCGGGATCAAAATCCAGGGTGTCGAGGGCCTGCTGCAACAGGGCGAAGTGGCCGTGGATGTCGCCGACGGCCAGATCGCGCCCCTGGGCGTTTTGGGGGAAGCGTCTTATCAGGGGGGAGGGTGTCATGGCGTCTCCTGCCTCTATCCTGGACGGGGATGTTTTGTCTGCCTGTACATAAGGTTACAGAAGAAAAGTGGCAAGCGGACAGGGCCTGGTAAATCATAGGATTGCCCCCGTGAACGTGCGGCGTCACGCGCTGCCTGTGGGGGAGTCACTCCGGGAGGGCGCCTTGTCCGCCCGCTTTCGGAGCCTCTCTTTCTCCACGCTTTTTGACAGGAATCTTGAATGCGGCGTCAGCTGTTGATCTGGATAGGCCCCCTGTGCAGCCTGCTGCTGCTGGGGGCGGCCTTGACCGTCCTCTATCATTTGACCCACCTGTGGCACTGGCACGACATCCGCCAGGCCATCTGGTCTCAACCCTTGCCGCAGTTGGGGGGCGCCCTGCTGCTCACCCTGCTCAGCTATGGCTGCCTCTGCTGCTATGATCTGCTGGCCCTGAAGGTGCTGGACAAGCGACTGCCCTGGCAGCAGGTGGGGATGACCTCCTTCATCGCCTACACCTTCTCCAACACCCTGGGCTTTGCGCTGCTCACCGGCTCCTCGGTACGCTACCGGCTCTACTCCTCCCTGGGGCTTGGCACCGGAGAGGTGGCCAGGGTAATCCTCTTTTGCTCCATCACCTTCTTCCTCGGTCTGCTGGGCTGGGGGGGCAGCGCCCTGCTGCTGGGGCAGGGGGCGGCCCTGCTGGTGGACTGGCCCCGCTGGGCGACCGGGTTGTTGCAACTGGCGGGGGGCCTGGCCCTGCTGACGGTGCTGGCGTATCTGGTGTGGCCGGGGGCAGCCCTGGTCTGGCGCGGGCACCCGCTGTTCCTGCCGCGCATCAGATACCGCCTGCTGCAACTGCTCATCGCCCTGCTCGACTGGATGGCCGCCGCCGCCGTGCTCTATGTGCTGCTACCAGCCGGCAGCGTGCCCTATCCGGTGCTGCTCAGTGCCTTCGTGCTCTCCAGCCTGCTCGGGGTGCTGGCCCATGTGCCGGGGGGCATCGGGGTCTTCGAGGCGAGCATGAGCCTGCTGCTCACCCACTATCTGCCGGTGGACAAGCTGCTCGCCTCCCTGCTTATCTACCGCTGCGTCTACTACTTCCTGCCCTTCCTCTGTGCCCTGCTGCTGTTCGCAGGTCAGGAGCTGCTGCAACAGCGGGCCCGCCTGCACCGGTTGCAGGGGGTGATGATGGCGACCCGGGAGTTTGTGCCCGCCCTGGTGAGCATGGGTACCTTCGCGGCGGGCACCCTGCTGCTTTGCTCCGGGATGATCCCGACCATGAAGGGGCGGATCGAAGCCTTCCTGGAGGTGTTGCCCCTGCACCTGCTGGAGCTCTCCCATGTGCTCGGCAGCGTCAGCGGCGTGTTGCTGCTGTTGCTGGCCCACAGCCTCTACCGCCGTCATGACGGGGCATTCAGGATCACCCAGTGGCTGCTGGGGCTTGGCATGCTGTTCTCCCTGTTCAAGGGGTTTGACTGGGAGTCGGCCCTGCTGCTCGGGGGCTTCTTGCTCATCATCACCCCCTGCCGCCCCCTCTTTTATCGCAAGGGTTCCCTGCTTCACGCCCGGTTTACCCCTTCCTGGCTGATGTCGGTGGGAGCCGTGCTGCTGGGGGCCTTGTGGTTGCTGCTCTTCTCCTATCGCCATGTGGAGTACGACCCCTCCCTCTGGCTGCACGTCTCGGCCCACGGGCCCGGGGCCGCCTCCCGCGCCCTGCGCGCCATGGGGAGTGTCATCGGCGTGCTGGCGGTGGTCGGGGTGGCCCATCTGCTGGCTCCCTTGCGCCTCGCCGCCTGCAAGCCGGATGCCGAGGCGCTCTCCCGTGCCCATGGGCTGGTGATGCGGGCAGGGGGAGGCCACGGCTACCTGGCCCAGCTCGGGGACAAGTCCCTGCTGTTCCACCCAAGCGGCGAGGCCTTCCTCATGTACGGGGCCGAGGGCAGCAGCTGGATAGTGATGGGGGATCCCGTCGGTCAGCCCTCCCTCGTGGAGGAGCTGCTCTGGCAGTTTCGCGAGCGCTGTGACGAGCACGACGTCAGCCCGGTCTTCTACCAGGTGTCGGCCCGATATCTGCCTGTCTATCTGGATCTCGGGCTCATCCCCTTCAAGCTGGGGGAGGAGGCCATCGTGGATCTGCCGAGCTTCGATCTTGCCGGCAGTCGCCTGCGCAACCTGCGCCAGAGCCACGCCAAGGGCAAGCGGGAAGGGCTGCGCTTCGAGGTGGTGGCCCCCGGTGAGATTGCCCCCCTGCTGCCCGAGTTGAAGAGGATCTCCGACAGCTGGCTGCACAGCAAGCAGGGCAGGGAGAAGGGCTTCTCCGTGGGCAGTTTCGATCCTGCCTACCTCACCCTCAACCCGATGGCGCTGGTGCGGCGGGAGGGGCAGATCGTCGGGTTTGCCAACCTCTGGACCAGCGACAACAAGGAGAGCCTCTCCATCGATCTGATGCGCTACAGCCTCGACACAGGGGCGGCGCCTGTCATGGATTTCCTGTTTGTCGAGCTCCTGCTGTGGGGCAAGCAGGAGGGGTATGCCAGCTTCAACCTGGGGATGGCCCCCATGTCGGGCTTCAACGACAACCCCCTGGGCGGTTACTGGGCCCGCCTTGGCAACACCCTGTTCACCCGGGGCAGCCGTTTCTACAACTTCCAGGGATTGCGGCGTTACAAGGAGAAATTCGGCCCAAGGTGGGAGCCCCGCTACCTGCTCTGTACCGGTCATCTGGTGCTGCCCCGGACCCTGACTCATCTCGTCTCCCTCATCAGTCGCGGCCCCTTCGGGCTCATGAAGAAATAGGAGTTGGCCCATGAGAGCCATGTTGTTGCTGTTGATTTGCTGTTTCGTCTCTTCGTTCACCTTGCCGGCAGTGGCCGCCCAGCCGGGGCGGGTCGGCGCGGATCTGGGGCTGGTGGAGTTGCCGGTGGCACAAGCCTCGTCTTCCCCCATGGTGGTCTTCATGAGCGGGGATGGCGGCTGGGCGGCGCTGGACAAGGGGCTCAGCGCCCAGTTGCAGGCCCACGGCATGCCGGTGGTGGGCTGGAGTTCGCTCTCCTATTACTGGAAGAAGAAGACGCCGGAGCAGGCAACGGCGGATCTGGTGCGCATCCTCACCGAGTACCAGTCCCGCTGGGGGCGCCAGCGCTGGTTGCTGGTGGGCTTCTCCTTTGGTGCCGAGATAGTGCCCTTCGTCATCAATCGTCTGCCGCCGGCCTATCGCGACAGCCTGGCGGGGGCCGTGATGCTCTCCCCCTCGACCGCGTCGGATTTCGAGATCCACGTCAGCGACATGGTGGTGCACGACAAGGGGGGCCGCTATCCCACCCTGCCGGAGGTGACACGCATTCAGAGTCTGCCGCTGCTCTGCGTGCAGGGAGCGGAGGACGACTCCCCGGTCAAACTCTGTCCGCGCTTGCAGCAGCCGAACGTGACGACGGTGACCCTGCCGGGCTCCCACCACTTCGACGACAACTACCAGACCCTGTATCAGGAGATTGCCGGGCACCTGGGCCTGGCCCAATAACGGCGAGAGGCCGGGAAAACGACACAGGGCGGCCAATGGCCGCCCTGTTGCCATGGCCCCTTGCAACTGTCCAGGGGGCCGGCATGCCGGGATCAGAGCAGATCTTCGAGCTGGTACTTCTTGAGCAGGGTGTTGAAGGTGCCGTCGGCCTTGACGCTGTCGATGGCGGCATCGAAGCGGGCCTTGAGCTTGTCATCGTGTTTGCGAAGGGCCACCGCCACCCCTTCTCCCAGAATCTTGTCCTGGGTGCCGTTGAACTGGGGACCGACGAAGGCGAACTGCTTGCCCATCTCCTTGTCGAGGAAGCCCACCTTCAACTGCACCATGTTGCCGAAGGTGTAGTCGGCGCGGCCGGACTGCAGATCCAGCATGGGGGACTGGGCGTTGACGTAGCGCTTGATCTTGGCCACCTCACCGTAGCGGGCGGTGACGAAGTTGTCCTGGGGGGTGCCCTCCTGCACCGCGATCACCTTGCCCTTGAAGTGGGCCGGATCGTCTGCAAAGTCGGCGGCCTTGTCGCTGCGCCCCACGAAGCGGTTCTGCATCATGTAGTAGACCTGGCTGAAGTCCACTTTCTGGCGCCGCTCGTCCGTGATGTTCATGGAGGACATGATGGCGTCGTACTTGCGCACCTGCAGGCCGGGTAGCAGGGCATCCCAGGGCTGGTTGATCACCTCGCACTCGGTCTTCATGGCCGCGCACAGGGCATAGGCGAGATCGACCTCGAAGCCGCCGAGCTGGCCGTTGCTGTCGACCATCTCGAAGGGGGGATAGGTGGCATCGGTGGCGATCACCAGGGGTTTGGCGGTGGCCTGGCCGGCGGTGGCCAGGGCCATCAGCATCATCAGTGTGTTGAGTTTCATGGTCAGTCCCTTGAAGTGTGGTGTCATTCCTAGCGTGCTAAAGGGTGCCGGCCTCAAGGGCCGACGGCTATCTTGCGATGGGTGAGGGCCGGCAACTGGCTGCGCACCGTGCGCTGTGCTGCCAGATCCAGGGTGGCGATGGCCAGGCCCTGACCCTCCTCTACCTGGGCCAGTATCCGGCCCCAGGGATCGATGATCATGCTGTGGCCGAAGGTGCGCCGCCCACCGGGGTGGTGTCCCCCCTGGGCACTGGCAAACACGAAGGCCAGGTTCTCTACCGCACGGGCCCGCAGCAGCAGCGCCCAGTGCGCGAGCCCGGTGGTGTGGGTGAAGGCCGCGGGCAGGGCGATAAAATCGGGGGCAGGATCGAGTCGAAACAGCTCCGGGAAGCGCAGGTCGTAGCAGATTCCGAGGCGCAGCACGCCCCAGGGCAGGGGATGGCTCACCACCTCCCGGCCCGGGGTCATGGTCGCGGCCTCGTCATACTGCTCCTGCCCGGTGCAAAAGCCAAACAGGTGCAGCTTGTCGTAGCGGCTTGCGAGCTGCCCTTGCGGGTCGATGAGCAGGCTGCTGTTGTGCATCTTGCCGGGCTCGTGGCTGGCAAGCGGCAATGTGCCCGCCAGGATCCAGACGCCGAGCTCCCGGGCCAGCCTCTGTACCCAGGCAAGCAGGGGGTGATCGCCAACGGGGGCGGCCAGGGCCACCCGCGCCCGCTCGTCAACCGGCATCAGGTAGAAGTATTCGGGCAGCAGGGCCAGCTCGGCCCCCTCGGCCGCGGCCTGACGCAGCAACGCCTCGGCCTGGGCCAGGTTGTGGTCAAGGTCATCCCCGGAGACCATCTGGAGGACGGCAACGCGCAGTGAATCCATGGTGCCCCCTAGACGGCGCACAGGCGCTCGGCGCCCGCCAGCAGGGTGTCGTCATCCTTGGAGAAGGAGAGGCGGATGACTCTTTGATCCGTGCCGTCGTGATAGAAGGCGGAGACCGGAATGGTGGCGACCCCGTGATCGCGGATGAGCCGCTGCACGAACAGGCTGTCCGGCTCGTCGCTTACCCGCTCGTAGCTCGCCAGCATGAAGAAGCTGCCCGCCGAGGGGAGCAGGGTCAGGCGCGAATCCGCCAGGGCCGTGGCGAGCAGGTCGCGCTTGCGCTGGTAGAAGGCTGCCAGCCCCTGATAGTGGGTCGGTTGTTGCAACAGGTGGGCGAAGCCGTACTGCATGGGGGTGTCGGCGGCGAACATGGCGAACTGGTGCACCTTGCGGATCTCCTCCATCAGGGGGCGGGGGGCCACGCAGTAACCCACCCGCCAGCCGGTGACGTGGAAGGTCTTGCCGAAGGAGAAGACGGCGACGGAGCGCTCCACCAGCTCCGGATAGCGGATGACGCTCTGGTGCAGGGCGCCGTCGAACACCACGTGCTCGTACACCTCGTCCGAGAGGATCAGGATGTCGGTGCCGCGCACCAGGCGGGCGAGGCGCTCCTGATCCCCAGCCTGCCAGACGGTGCCGGTGGGGTTGTGGGGGGTGTTGAGCACTATCATGCGGGTGCGGGGGGTGATGCGGGCGGCCACCTCGTCCCAGGGAATGGCGAAATCCGGCGCCTTGAGGGCGATCACCACAGGGGTGGCTCCCTGCAACTGGATCATGGGGCGGTAGCTGTCAAACGCCGGCTCGAACATGATCACCTCGTCGCCGGGGTGAACCAGGGCGGTGATGGCGCAGAACAGGGCTTCGCTGGCGCTGGCGGTAATGGTGATCTCGTCGCCCGCGTCATAGTGATGGCCGTAGCTGGCTGCAATCTTGGCCGCCAGTTGTTCGCGCAGGGCAGGCAGCCCCGTCATGGGGGCGTACTGGTTTTCACCGGCCAGCATGGCCTCGTGGGTCACCCGGATGAGTTCGGGATCGCAGGGGAAGCTCGGCGCCCCTTGGGAGAGGTTGATGCTGGGGTGGCGGGCGGCCAGATCCCCGATCACGGTGAAGATGGTGGTGCCCACCTGGGGCAGTTTGCTGGAAACCTGGGGGATGGACATGGGGCCGTCACCTGCGTGTGTGAAAGAGGTCCCTTTTTAGCCCCCCCAAGGCTTGCCGGACAACGGATTATTCGGCATGGTATGCATGAGTTTTTCTCAAGCATGGAGGCTTGTCATGTTGTCTACCCAGCCGCGTACTCAGTTGCCTCTCTATGGCCTGCAGGTCTTCGAGTGTTCTGCTCGCCACCTGAGTTTTACCCTGGCCGCCGACGAGCTGTGCGTGAGCCAGGGGGCGGTGAGCAAGCAGATCGCCCAGCTGGAGGCGCGCCTGGGCCACCTGCTGTTCGTGCGCGGCACCCGTTGTCTCACCTTGACCCCCGCCGCCGAGCGGCTGCTGCCTTTCGTTCGTGAAGGGCTGGCCCGCATGGGGGAGGGGCTCAGCGCCTTGCAGACCCTGCCCCACGAACAGGCGATCAGCATCAAGGTGCCCTCCTGCGCCAGCCGCTGGCTGCTGCGGCGGTTGCAGGCGTTCGAGGGGGAGGCGGTGGAGGTGCGTGGCAGCCACAGCCATGGCATCGACTTCTCCCGGGAGCCCTTCGATCTCGCCATCGTCTACCAGCCCTGCCTGGGGCGCTATCCCCACAGCCAGCCCCTGTTCCGGGAACGGCTGACCCCGGTCTGCGCCCCCGCCTTTGCCGCCAAGCACCGTCTGTTCGAGCGCGATCTGAACGAGCTGCCCCTGCTGCCCCTCATCCATGCCAGCGCCGATCGGCGGGACTGGCGCAACTGGTTTGCCGCCTTCCTCGACATCCCCTGGCAGCCCCAGGGGGGGCAGCTGTTCGATACCCTGGACTTGGCGATGAATGCTGCGCTGCAGGGGTTTGGCCTCTCTCTCGGGGATCCCACCATAGTGGCCGAGGAGCTGGAGAGCGGCGCCCTGGTCGCCCCCTTTGCCCCCGTGCTGGAGACGGATCACGAATACGCCCTGCTCGCCCGGCCCGACAGCCAGCGCCACGGGGTGCAGCGAGTCTGTCACTGGCTGCTGGAGGGGGAGGGTCATCCCTGAGGGGGCGCGAAATGAAACAGCCCCGCGGGCGGGGCTGTTGTCATTGTGATGGCCGCTGGCCGCTGGCCGATTAAGGGGTCACTGGCAGATCTTGTAGTAGACCTCGTTCCAGCGCAGTTGCTCCTTGAGCGCGGGGATGCGGGTGTACTCGTCGATGACCACAAACTCGATACCCATGATGTCGGCGAAGGTGCGCAGCTGCTCGATGTCCACCGCCTGGGTGAACACCGAGTGGTGGGCGGCGCCCGCCAGGATCCAGGCCTCGGCACTGGTCTGCAGGTCCGGCAGGGGTTTCCACAGGGCGCTGGCCACCGGGAGTTTCGGCATGGCCTCTGGCAGGTCCACCACTTCCAGCTGATTGACCACCAGGCGGAAACGGTTGCCGAGATCGATGAGGCTGGCGTTGACCGCCTTGCCCGCCGGGGCGGCGAACAGCAGGCGGGCCGGATCGGCCTTCTTGCCAATCCCCAGGTGCTGGGCGTCCAGCACGGGTTTGCCGGCGGCGATAGAGGGGCAGACCTCCAGCATGTGGGCCCCCAGCACCAGGTTGTTGCCCGCCTCCAGATGGTAGGTGTAGTCCTCCATGAAGGAGGCGCCCCCCGGCAGGCCTGCCCCCATCACCTTGAGGGTGCGCAGCAGGGCCGCGGTCTTCCAGTCCCCTTCTGCCCCAAAACCAAAACCTTGCTCCATCAGGCGCTGGCAGGCGAGGCCCGGCAGCTGGTGCAGACCATGGAGATCCTCGAAGGTGGTGGTGAAAGCGCCAAAGCCACCGTCGGTGAGGAACTTCTTCATCCCCAGCTCCTGGCGCGCCGCCTCATACAGGGAGGCACGAAGCCCCCCGCCCGCCTGCACCGCCTCGGTCAGGGTGTAGGTCGCCTCATACTCGGCCAGCAGCGCCTCGATGTCGCTGTCGGGCACGGCATCGATCACCTTGACCAGATCGCCGACCGGGTGGTAGTTCACCTGATAGCCGAACTGGATCTGGGCCTCAATCTTGTCGCCCTCGGTGACCGCCACGTTGCGCATGTTGTCGCCAAAACGGGCGATCTTGAGGTGGCGGCTGTCGTGGATGGCGGCGGCAACCCGCATCCAGTTGCCAATCTTCTGTCTGGCCTCTTCATCTTGCCAGTGACCCACCACCACGGTGCGGGGCAGCCGCAGGCGGGCCCCCATGAAGCCGAACTCGCGCCCGCCGTGGGCGGTCTGGTTCAGGTTCATGAAGTCCATGTCGATCTCGCTCCAGGGGAGATCCCGGTTGAACTGGGTGTGGAACTGCAACAGGGGCTTTTGCAACTGGCTCAGCGCCGGGATCCACATCTTGGCGGGGGAGAAGGTGTGCATCCACACCATGAGCCCGGCGCAGCGCTGGTCGTGGTTGGCATCCCGGGCCACCGCGCTGATTTCATCGAGGGTGGTGCCGGTGGGTTTGAGCACTATCTTGAGGGGCAGGTTCGCCCCCTCGTTGAGCTGGCTGGCGATGGTGTGGGCGTGATCGGCCACCTGCTTCAATGTGGTGGCGCCATACAGGTGCTGGCTGCCGACCAGGAACCACACTTCCAGCTGTTTCATCAATTCCATGAGTTTGTCCTCTTTTAGGCTTTTGTCTGGCCGTAATAGGCGTGTTTGCCATGCTTGCGCTGGTAGTGCTTCTCCAGCAGGTAATCGGGCAGGGGGCGGGCCCCCGGGTTGATCTGGCCGGTGAGCCAGGCCATGCGGGCCACCTCTTCCAGCACCACGGCGTTGTGCACTGCGTCCTCGGCGCTCTTGCCCCAGCTGAAGGGGCCGTGGTTGGCCACCAGCACCCCCGGCATGGTGAGGATGGGGGTCTGCTTGAGGGTTTCGACGATGAGATGACCGGTCAGCCCCTCGTAGTCCTCCTCCACTTCGCCCGGGGTGAGCAGGCGGGAGCAGGGGATCTCGCCGTGAAAGTAGTCGGCCTGGGTGGTGCCGAAAATGGGGATGGGACGCCCCGCCTGGGCCCAGGCGGTGGCATGGGTGGAGTGGGTGTGCACCACGCCGCCAAGCTCCGGATAGGCGCGATAGAGCACCAGGTGGGTGGCGGTGTCGGAGGAGGGGCGAAGGTCCCCCTCCACCTGCTTGCCCGCCAGATCCAGCACCACCATGTCCTCGACCCGCATCCGCTCATAGCTGACGCCGCTTGGCTTTATCACCACCAGATTGCGCTCTCGGTCGATGCCGCTCACGTTGCCCCAGGTGAAGGTCACCAGGCCATGGCGCGGCAGATCCAGATTGGCGGCGAGCACCTGCTCCTTGAGGGTCTTGAGGTTCATGCCGGCACCCCCCGGTTGTAGAGGGGTTCGGCGGCGGCGCCCCAGGCGAGGTAGCGCTGGTAGAGGCGCTCGTATTCGGCGACCCGCTCGGGGTGTGGCTGGTGGGTGCGCTCCACGGCGCTTGCCATGTGGTGCTGGGCCTTGGCCACATCGGGATGGATCCCGGCCGCCACGGCGGCAAAGATGGCCGCCCCCAGGGCGCAGCACTGATCCGAGGCCACCACCTGGATAGGCCTGTTCATCACGTCGGCGCAGGTCTGCATCACGGTGGTGGACTTGCGGGCGATGCCGCCAAGGGCGATCACCTGCTCCACCGGCACCTGCTGACTGGTCATGCACTCCATGATGCTGCGGGCACCGAAGGCGGTGGAGGCCACCAGGGCGCCGAAAAGATCGGGGGCATCGGTGCCGAGGTTGATCCCCGTGAGGGTGCCCTGCAGGCGCTGGTTGGCATAGGGGGTGCGCCGGCCGTTGAACCAGTCGAGCACCACCGGCAGGTGCGCCAGGTCGCGCTGCTGATCCCAGGCGGCGGCGAGGCTGGGTAACAGGGCCTGCTTGTGGCGCTCGATGGCGGTGCGAAGCTCCGGATACTGGGCGGCGAGGCTGTCCAGGGGCCAGCCGAGCTGGCGCTGATACCAGGCATAGATGTCACCGAACGCGGACTGTCCCGCCTCCAGCCCCACCATGCCCGGCACCACGCTGCCATCCACCTGGCCGCAGATCCCGGCAATGGCCCGATCACCAATGGTGGCTTCGTCGGCGATCAGGATGTCGCAGGTGGAGGTGCCGATCACCTTCACCAGCGCATTGTTGCCGGCCCCGGCTCCCACCGCCCCCATGTGGCAGTCAAAGGCGCCGCCGGCGATCACCACTTCGCAGGAGAGGTGCAGCCGCTCCGCCCACTCCGGGGTCAGGGCGCCGACCGGGAGATCGGCGGTCCAGCTGTCGGTAAAGAGGGGGAAGTCGAGATCCTCCGTCAGCAGGGGATCCAGGGCATTGAGGAAGTCGGCGGGGGGCAGGCCGCCCCAGCTCGGGTGCCAGAGGGACTTGTGGCCGGCGGCACAGCGCCCGCGCTTGAGGGTGGCCGGGGCCTGGGTGCCGCTCAGGACGGCGGGGACCCAGTCACACAGCTCGACCCAGTTGCAGGCGGCGGCGCGCACGGCGGCATCGGCTCGGGAGACGTGCAGGATCTTGGCCCAGAACCACTCGGAGGAGTAAATGCCGCCGATGTAGCGGCTGTAGTCGGGGAACTGGCCGCCGTGGCACAGGGCGGTGATGGCCTCCGCCTCCTCGATGGCGGTGTGATCCTTCCACAGCACGAACATGGCATTGGGGTTGTCGGCAAACTCCGGACGCAGGGCCAGCACGCGCCCCTCTCTGTCGATGGGGGCGGGGGTGGAGCCGGTGCTGTCCACCCCGATGCCGCGCACGGCGGTACGCTGACTCGGCGTGAGCTGGCTCACCACCGCCACCACTGCCTGCTCCATGGACTCCAGATAGTCGAGGGGGTGGTGGCGGAACTGGTTGTTGACCGGTTGGCAGTAGTGGCCTGCCTGCCAGCGCGGGTAATAGACGACATGGGTCGCCAGCTCGGCGCCGTCCTGGCAGCGCACGGCGAGTGCCCTGACCGAGTCGCTGCCGAAATCGAGTCCGATGACGATGTGCTCAGACATAAGTGCTCCTGACCATCAATGAGGGGTGACTGGGGGGAACCATAGGAGATGGGCAGGAGGGGCGGTTAGCCATTGGCTGCTGGAAATATGGATTTTAACGCTGTCAGTGCGACAGGGTGACGGCTCTCTAAAATTCAATATGTGACGAAATTGCTAATTATATAGACGAAATGGCTGCAATCTCATGGCGTGATCCTGCTCTCCATTTTTAATTGTGAAAACGATTACAACTTGGTTCGCTCAACCAGCAACAACAATAACGTCCTGTTTAAGCATGTTTTTATATGGCTGCGACTTGATTGACTCAACGAGCAGCACTGCGTGGATACATGGATTGATAGAACCGTTGGAGACATTCGCATGAACAAAATCGTTAAAGGCATGATCGCGATGGGGTTCGCCCTTGGTATGGCAAATTCTGCTTTCTCGGCCGAAGCGCTGAAGCTGGGCTACCTGGTCAAGCAGCCCGAGGAGCCCTGGTTCCAGACCGAGTGGAACTTCGCCGACAAGGCGGGCAAGGATCTGGGCTTCGAGGTGATCAAGATAGCCGTCCCCGACGGGGAGAAGACCCTCAATGCCATCGACAGTCTGGCGGCGAATGGCGCCAAGGGTTTCGTCATCTGCACCCCTGACCCAAAGCTCGGGGCCGCCATCATGGCGAAGGCCAACAGCATGGATCTGAAGGTCATCACGGTGGATGACCAGTTCGTCAACGCCAAGGGCCAGCCCATGGAGCAGGTGCCGCTGGTGATGATGGCCGCCACCAAGATTGGCGAGCGTCAGGGGCAGGAGCTCTACAAGGAGATGCAAAAGCGCCAGTGGGACGTAAAGGCGACCGGGGTGCTCGCCATCACCGCCGACGAGCTCGACACCGCCCGTCGCCGGGTCGAGGGCTCCCTGGGCGCGCTCAAGGCCGCCGGTTTCCCCGAGGGCCAGATCTTCCGCGCACCCACCAAGAGCAACGACATTCCGGGGGCGCTGGATGCCGCCAACTCCATGCTGGTGCAACACCCCGAGGTGAAGAACTGGCTCATCGTCGGCATGAATGACAACACAGTGCTCGGCGGCGTGCGCGCCACCGAAGGGCAGGGCTTCAAGGCGGAGAACGTCATCGGCATCGGCATCAACGGGGTGGATGCGGTGAACGAGCTCTCCAAGTCCAGCGCCACCGGCTTCCTCGGCTCCCTGCTGCCAAGCCCGGACGTACACGGCTACAAGAGCATCCAGATGCTCCATGACTGGGTCGTCAACGGCGCCGAGCCTGCCAAGTTCACCGAGGTGACCGACGTGGTGCTCATCACCCGCGACAACTTCAAGGCCGAGCTGCAAAAGAAAGGGCTGTGATCCCCATCCCTTGATACCCATGCCGGCATGGCGGAGTGCGCCGTGCCGGCTGGCTGGAGTCATCTCATGAATCAAGTTCCATATCTGGAGTTTTGCGGCATCAGCAAGGAGTTTCCCGGCGTCAAGGCGCTGCAGAACGTCTCCTTCGCCTGCCAGCGGGGCACGGTACACGCGCTGATGGGAGAGAACGGGGCCGGCAAGTCCACCCTGCTCAAGATCCTGAGCGGTTTTCAGGCGCCCACCCGCGGGGTGGTTAAGCTGGCGGGTCAGGAGAAAGTGTTCCAAAACACGGTCGATGCCCTTGAGAGCGGGATCGCCATCATCTATCAGGAGCTGCACCTGGTCCCTGAAATGAGCGTGGCGGAGAACATCTACCTGGGGCAGTTGCCGACCCGGCGCGGCGTCATCGATCGGGAGAAGCTCTATCAGGATGCAGCCAGGCAGTTGGCGCGCCTCGGGATGGATGTCTCCCCCGAGACGCCTCTCAAGTACCTGTCGCTCGGGCAGTGGCAGATGGTGGAGATCGCCAAGGCCCTGACCCGGGACGCCAGCGTCATCGCCTTCGACGAGCCGACCAGCAGCCTGTCGTCCCGCGAGATTGAGCAGCTGTTTCGGGTCATCCGCCAGTTGCGGGATGAGGGCAAGGTCATTCTCTACGTCTCCCACCGCATGGACGAGATCTTCGCCCTGTGCGATGCCATCACGGTGTTCAAGGATGGCCAGTTCGTGCGCACCTTCGCTTCCATGGCCGAGGTGGACCGGGATCTACTGGTCAAGACCATGGTGGGGCGCGAGCTGACCGACATCTATGGTTACAGCCCAAGGCCGCTTGGCGAGGCGGGCCTCAAGGTGGAGCACCTGATGGGACCCGGCCTCAAGGCGCCGGTGTCGCTCGAGGTAAAGAGAGGGGAGATCCTCGGCATCTTCGGGCTGGTGGGGGCCGGGCGCAGCGAGCTGATGAAGCTTATCTTCGGCGCCGAGACACCTCGAGGGGGCGAGATATCGGTGTTTGGCAAACAGGTGGTCATTCAGAGCCCCATCGACGCCATTCGCAGCGGCATCATGCTCTGCACCGAAGACAGGAAGGCGCTCGGCATCATCCCCATCCATTCGGTGCAGGAGAACATCAACATCAGCGCCCGCCGCCACCACGCGTGGGGAGGCTTCTGGATCAACCAAAAGTGGGAAGACGAGAACGCGAGGCTGCGGATCCGCGACATGCGGGTCAAGACCCCGTCTCCCCAGCAGGCCATCATGAACCTCTCCGGCGGCAACCAGCAGAAGGCCATTCTGGGGCGCTGGCTGTCGGAAGACATGAAAGTGATCCTGCTCGATGAACCGACCCGGGGCATCGACGTCGGGGCGAAGAACGAGATTTACAACGTGATTTACGATCTGGCCAAGGTGGGCATCGCCGTGGTGGTGGTCTCGAGCGAGCTGCCTGAGGTGCTGGGCATCGCGGATCGGATCCTGGTCATGCGGGAGGGGGAGATCGCCGGCGAGCTTTCCCATGACGAGGCCAACGAGGTCAAGGCGCTCAATCTGGCCATGCCGGCCCGTTGATCTGCTGACCGCAACGAGATAGCACCCGGAATTTTCAGGAGAAATACCATGACAACAACGACCTCGGTCGGCCAAGCCGCCAACGACACCGCGGCGAGCGGTACCCGCCTGCAACTGACCCGCATCTGGGATCAGTACGGCATGCTGGTGATCTTCGCCATCCTGTTCCTGCTCGCCTGCGTGCTGGTCCCCAACTTCGCCAGCCTGATCAACATGCGGGGGCTCGGGCTTGCCGTCTCCATGTCGGGCATGGTGGCCTGCGGCATGCTGTTCTGCCTCGCCTCCGGCGAGTTCGACATGTCGGTGGGCTCCGTGGTGGCCTGCTCCGGCGTCGCCTGCGCGGTGGGCATCAACGCTACCGAGAGCATCCCCCTCGGCATTCTGGCCGGTCTCTCGGTGGGCCTTGTCTTTGGCCTCATCAACGGCATCGTCGTGGCCAAATTCAAGATCAACGCCCTCATCACCACCCTTGCCACCATGCAGATGGCGCGCGGGGTGGGCTACATCATCTCCGACGGCAAGGCGGTGGGCATCGTGGAGGAGGGCTTCTTCGAGCTTGGCAACTCCGCCCTGCTCGGCATCCCGACGCCCATCTGGCTGACGGCGGTCTGCTTCGTGCTGTTCGGGCTGCTGCTCAACAAGACCACCTTCGGGCGCAATACCCTGGCCATGGGGGGTAACGAGGAGGCGGCACGTCTGGCCGGGGTCAACGTGGTGCGCACCAAGATCATCATCTTCACCATGACCGGGCTCATCGCCTCGCTCGCCGGCATCATCCTCGCATCCCGCATGACCTCGGGTCAGCCCATGACCTCCATCGGCTTCGAGCTGGTGGTGATCTCCGCCTGCGTGCTGGGTGGGGTCTCCATGAAGGGGGGGATCGGCAAGATCTCCTACATCATCGCCGGGGTGCTGATCCTGGGGCTGATGGAGAACGCCATGAACCTGCTCAACATCTCCCCGTTTGCCCAGTACGTGGTGCGTGGCCTCATCCTGCTCGCCGCCGTGCTGTTCGACCGCTACAAGCAGGTGCGCAAAGCCCGTATCTGAGCGATGTCTTTCCTCGTCACCGGGCCGGCCTCGCGCCGGCCCGGTGTTTTCCCCGGCAAGCTGTGAGCCAGTTCAACAATTTCACAACGAACAGCTTGCGAACTTAGGGGGTTCCTACGCCGGATCTCTACAATGGCCCATGTCGACTTTTTTACCGAAACCCTGTTTTCCGCCATGTCCTCGATGCAAAAAGAGAAGCCGAAACAACTCAATCCCCTGCTGCCCGGCTACGCCTTCGACGTCTTCCTGGTCTCGGGGATGACTCCCATCGAGCAGGGGAGCGCGCTGGATTTCACCATCGACAGGCCCCACGGCATGAAGGGGTTCATCGTCAATCTGACCATCAAGGGCAAGGGGCAGATCTTTCAGGGGGACAAGGCCTTCACCGTGGAGCCCGGCGACCTGCTGCTCTTTCCACCAGCTGCGGTGCACCATTACGGCCGGGCGCCGGATGCCCGGGAGTGGTATCACCGCTGGGTCTATTTCCGTCCGCGGGCCTATTGGGCTGACTGGCTCAAGTGGCCCCAGGTGACGGAGCAGGTGGGGCGACTGCAACTGGCGGACAACCAGCTGCTCACCGAATTCGACGCCCTCTTCCTCGACATCGAGGAGACCCACAAGCAGCTGCGGCCCATGTCGGAGCAACTGGCCATGAACCTCTTGGAGCGGTTGCTCATCCGCTGCTACGAGGCATCGTCCCAGAATGCCTATCCCGCCATCGATCACCGGGTCCACGAGGCGTGCCAGATCCTGAGCGAGTCCCTCTCGGCCGAGATCTCGGTGGAAGCGCTGGCGGAGCAGGTGTTCTTGTCCCCCTCGCGCCTCGCGCACCTGTTTCGCGAGCAGGTGGGGGTGAGCATAGTGCGCTGGCGCGAGGATCAGCGCATCATGCGGGCCAAGCTGCTGCTGCAGACCACGCCGCTGTCGGTCGCCACCATAGGCCAGCAGGTGGGCTATGACGATCAGCTCTACTTCTCGCGGGTGTTCCGAAAGCGGGTAGGGGTCAGCCCCACCGAATACCGCAAGTGCGCCACCCCGCTGTGAGCAGAGCCCAGAGATGACAAAGCCCTCATGACGAGGGCTTTTGTTATCCATGAGGGGGCGGATGCGCAATCAGCCCTGACGAGCCTTGAACCTGGGATTGCTCTTGCAGATGACGAACAGCTTGCCGCGTCGACGCACGATCTGGCAGTCCGGGTGACGCGACTTGGCGGATTTCAGGGAGGCGAGGACTTTCATTGTTTCTCTTTTCCTTTGCTGAAGAACTGACCGAATCGCTGGCCGAAGCGAGCGACCTGACCTTCCTTGCCGACCTGCTTTTGTTTGCCGGTATAGAAGGGGTGGGACGCGCTGGAGACATCCAGCGTCACATAGGGGTAGGTGTTGCCATCTTCCCACTCTCTGGTGCGATCGGTGGCCAGCGTGGAGCCGATCAGAAAGTAGGTATTGCTGGCGAGATCGTGGAACAGAACCTTGCGGTATTCAGGGTGAATATGGGGGCGCATGATTGCCTCTTTTGTTATGTTATAACAAGGTATGAATAATGCGATGGATGAGAATCAATATCAACTGTTTTTTCCATGATGACAGCGATGGGGGAAAATCGGGGCCGTTCGGCTGCACATCGTCAGCGAGAAGGCATGGCTATGTGCAGCCACCATCTTTACTTTTTAAAATCACTGTATAAAAATACAGTAAATTATCATGGAGACGTACCCTATGCGCCTGGAAATCATCATCGACAGAAAACACCAGATCCCCACCTCGACCATGGAGGCCTTACGCCAGGAGCTGCTCAAGCAACTGGGTGAGCGCTTTCCCGATCTGCATGTGCGGGTGGCACCGGGTAGTGCCATGGCTCTGACGGTCAGTCGCGCCAGCAAGGAAGACAAGGAGCTGGCCGAAGCCATGGTTCAGGAGGTGTGGGAAAACGCCGATAGCTGGATGCCGGAAGAAGAGGCTCTGGAGGACTGAAGATAAGCTCTCAGCAGCAAGCATCGTCGTGATCTGCAGGCCGAGAGGAGGAGTCTCCAGCCGGATGATGATCCCTGTACTGGCTTTTCCGAACCGCTCTTCAAAACACGCAGCCATGGGCTGCGTGTTGCGTTGATGGGGTAAGCGCATGACCATGAAGGCGAAAGGCGAAAGGCGAAAGGCGAAAGGCGAAAGGCGAAAGAGTAATGTCTCTGGCTGCGCTCAGAGTCCCGCCCAACGCTTGAGGCTGTCGACTTGCACCCGTTGGGTGGCCTGTGCGATGTCGCCATTGGCACGCAGTGCCTTGAGGGCGGTGGGGAGCGCCGCGCGTACCTCGTCCGCCGTCATGCCCGGTTGCAATGCCGGGTGGTAGGCAAGCCTGAGCAACACGTAATCGAGCCCGGTCAGAAAGCTGTCGATGCTGCTGTCATTGAAGATGGAGGGGAACACCTTGTCCGAGTCGTTGGGCAGCCCCATCACCTGGCTCAACTCTTCCACTACGCAGTCCAGAAAACGGCCCTTTGCCCGGCTGTAATCCACCGGAATGATGATGGTGGCACGGGTGATCTCGTAGCGAGCGTTGGTGGCGAAATTGGCCAGGCAAATCCCCTCCTTGAGGGCGATGCGCACCGACTCGTCCTGGCGCATGGTGCGCGCAGCCCAGCTCGCCATCTGTTTGTGCCGGGTCATGATGAGGGTGAGATTGGGGTTGTCGTTGACAATCTCGATGGGGTGACCGGTGATCCTGCTCAGGTGACGGGTCTGTACCTTGACGACCTCGGCCTGCAGCGGCTTGTCGCCGAATTCGTTGACGAGCTTGAGACGCACGGGGCCCGGCCAGCGGGAGAAGTGCTCCTGTTGTTCATGGCCATACTCCCGTTTCATGGCGATTTCCATGAAGCTCTGGACAAGGTAGTCATCACGCTGCCAGCGTTCGGTGGCCGACAGCGGCAGGGAGAAGAGCCAGAGCATCAGCCCCGGGAGCAACCAGTGCCCATGGCGAACGGGCTGGAGAGGTGTGTGCCATGGGCGCATCTTGCCTCCTTGCAAGGGGATCAGCGGGCGGTACGCTCGATATCACGCCAGGTGAGCCAGAGCCTGAGATCGAACTCCAGTTGATGATAGTCCGGTTCCATGTGCTGGCAGAGCTGGTAGAAAGCCTTGTTGTGATCCTTCTCCTTCAGGTGGGCCAGCTCATGCACCACTATCATCTTGAGAAAGGCGGGATGGGCCTCCTTGAACAGGGCGGCGATGCGGATCTCGTTCTTGGCCTTGAGCTTGCTGCCTTGCACCCGGCTGACATAGGTGTGCAGTCCCAGGGCATCCTTGATCACGTTGATCTTGCCGTCGAAGATCACCTTGGAAAGCGGCGCCGAGCTTTTCAGGTAGCGGTTCTTCAGCTCCATGGTATAGGCGAGCAGCGCCTTGTCGCTCTGGACGGGGTGGGTTTGCGGGTAGCGTTTGGCCAGCATCTCGCCGAGTTTGCCCGCCGCAATCAACTGCTGTACCTGAGCCTTGAGTGGCTCCGGATAGCCCCCCAGATAAGTCAGCTCCGCCATGATTCTTCCCTCTGCCGCAAAAAAGAGCGCCATTGTAGTCAGGATGGAGCGCCTTGAACATGGTCGGCCCCCCTCTTTATGACGACAACGAAAAGGGGCCATCACCAGGATGGCCCCTTCTGTGTGCCTGATTAGCGGCGCCGGTACAGGCCCGGGTCCACCTCTTCATACTGACCTGCCAGATACTGGTAGAAGGCAAGGTGGGAGGGGGAGGTCGGAGTCTTGAGCTCCTGTGCCACCCGCTCCGGTTTGGCGATGATGAATTTGGGTTGTTGGCGCTGGATGTCAGCCAGCACCCGCTCGCGCACATCGTAGGGCGGGTTGACGTTGGCAAAGAACAAATAGGCGGAGGCCGGCTGGCGATCGGTCCAGAGGTAGTATTGCGGCTGGATACCATCGACCCAGATCTTGTCGGTGGGGGTCGTCTCGGCGAGGATACGGTCGACCCTGACCTGGGCGGGGGGATTGAACGGCCTGCCCTTGAGATTGCCTTCCCAGGCGTTGTTGACCAGCAGCGCCAGCATGGCCAGCGAGGCGAGCCAGGGGGTGGCGCTTCGCACGTCCCAGGCGCGCCAGAGCGGGACCAGAATGAGCACTGGCAAGGCCCACAGCAGGCTGTTGCCGAGCACCTCGCGCACCCGCTCCAGAGACCACTCCTTGGTGCTCCAGCCGTAGCCGAGCTGCTGGGCCAGCAGCCAGCTGGCGGTCAGTACCACCAGAGAGATGCAGAGCAGCCCCAGGGCATCGGATCGCTGCTCGCTTCTGTCCAGCAGGCAGGCGAGCGGCAGCAGGCCAAGCTGCAGATAGAGCACGTCATAGTGATCGAACACATGGCCGGAGACCGAGTTGGCGATCAGGGTGAACAGCACACCCAGGAGGGTGGCGCACAGCGCGGGGAGATACCACTCCTGGCGGCGCCCGAGCATCAGGACGAGGAAGGCGGGCAGCAGCATGATGAGGCCGGTGCGCAGCAGACCGACGGCGCCCACCTCAGGAGAGAAGCCGTTGCCGTAGCTCCCTTCAAAGAAGATGCCGAAGGCGTAGTATTTGAACTCGGCCAGCACGTCGTGGTGCTGGAAGTAGGCATAGAGCGGGCCGCCGACGAGAGCCAGTCCAAGCAGGCTGGAAAAGAGCAGGGCAAAGGCGCAGCGCCACTGCTCGCGCAGGCACCAGTGACAGAAGAGCACCAGATACCAGGCACCCCAGAAGGCGCCGTTGTTGGTGCGCATCCAGGCCACGATGGCGAAGGTGAGTGCGGCGACTAGAGCCGGTCCCCAGCTGAATCGCTTGTCCAGCAGCAAGGTGATGAAAGCCCACTGGGCGATGAGGGCCAGATGGAATGTCCAGTCCTCTGTCATGTTGCCGTAGTAGTAGCGAGTGCTGTAGAGCGCCAGCAGGGCCAGCATGCTGCCAAGTCGCGCCCGCACCGAGAGCCCGAGCTGCGAAAAAGCCTGCCAGCTCGCCATGAGGCCCAGCCAGCAGAGCACCCACTCCAGCAGCCAGATCCCGAAGAAGCCACCAAGGCCATAGCCCAGTGCATCGAGGGCGAAGATCATGGGACCCTTGATGTCGATCATGTCCCGATAGAGTACGCCCCCCTCGCTCCACATCTTGCCCATCACCGCAAACAGGGAGGCATCAAATCCCGGGGCCATGCCGTGGAACAGCGGATTGCGCAGACAGAACAGCAGAGCCATCAGGGCGGTGAGCAAGATGACCGACGGCCTGATCCCGGGATTGTGGCGGTTCGGGGTAAAGCGGATGGCGTGATTCATGGGTGACCTGTTCCTGCGGGAAAGACTGAAAAAGCGGGCTTATCTTGCCGAGCCGGGCTGCACGATGCAATGGAAGAAGTGTAGGCACCTGAAATAATTCGTAAAAGTATCGTTTTCACGCCTCTGGCTGCAGTGGCAGGCCCCATCACAAGACAGGGCTGGCGCAGTCGGGCGTCACAGCCTGAGGTTGCATGGTAGGGGGGCCTGCGCCTGGGAGCGGATCAGGATGCCCCTATGCGGTGGAAAGGCGGCACCGACCCGGGATGGGCCGGTGTCAGATTCACTGGCCGTGATACTCCACCAGGGCCGGCAGAGGGCTGAGTTCCGGCAGGTGGCGTGCCCAGCGCAGGAAGGCATCCGCCAGGGTGATGCCGAGCTCCTGATTGTGCTGGGTCAGGGTGCGGGCAAGGGCCGTGTAGCCCTCCTTGCCGGAGGCGGTATAGGCACTGGAGACCCCGCGATAGATGGCATCCGGCTCGACGTGCAGCCACTGACCCGGGCTGGCTTCCCATTCCAGGCGAGTGATCCTCTCCCCTTTGGGCCTGTCGGCCTGATAGCAGAAGCGCACCCCGGCGGTGTAGGGGAAGCTGCCGCTGCCATTGCCCGTCACCCCGTTGTTGGTGGCGTTGTCGATGGCCCCCTCCAGTGCCTCGGCCAGTTCATGGCCGTGCACCCGGTAGAGGGTAAGGGGAATGGCAAAGGGCAGCAGGCGTCCGGCAACGTCTGCTTCGGTCAGGGGACCGGGCTCGAGGGAGCAGCGCACGCCCCCGGCATTGTGCAGGGCAAAGTCCACCTGACCCACCTGTTCGCGGGCACTGGCCAGCATGGCACTCGCTACCAGGGGGGCGACCTGGCTGCCGGCGGGCAGGTTGGCATCGGGCAGGCGCTGGTGGTGCAGTGGCCCGGCGAGGCGGGTCACGATGCGGCGGGTCATGGTCTCGAGCTCGGGGCGATAACGCCGGGCCAGATGCAGCTCGAGCTCGGGGGCCGGTTCGCAGAAGTGCAGCCCCGCAGGAGGCGGGGAAGCAAAGGGCCAGGGATCCCAGGGTAACCACTCCAGCTGGCCGCGGCTTTGGCACACGCGTCCCTGCTCGTCGAAGGTGAGTTCGCACACCCCGAGACAGAGGGCGCTGTGGGCGGCGTGCAGGATGGCCACCCCGTTCACCATGAGGGGATAGCTGCCTTCGCTGTCGAGCCCGAGCGGCGCCAGATCCCCCAGCAGGCTGTGGGTGTGCCCGCCGACGATGAGGCTGAGCTCGGGGAAGCGGGTCGCCAGTTGCTTGTCCTGCGCCAGACCCAGGTGGCTGAGCAGGATGATGTGCTGGATGCCGGCGGCCTTGATCTCTTCGAGGGCGCGGCTCAAGGTCTCTTCGATACCGTGGAAACGGGTGTGGGGATCGGGGCTCGCGATGGCGGCCATCTGCGGCAGCGTGATGCCGAGCAGGGCGAAGGGCACGTCGTCGATGACGCGCTTGTGCCAGGGGCGGCTCGCGTCAAACAGCTGCGGCAGTCCCTGCAGCCGCAGCTGGGCATCGGCGGGCTCCTGACGGTTGTCGATGTTGGCGGCGAGCACCGGGAAATCGAGCTGGCGCAAAAACTCCACCAGCGGCCCGTTGCCCAGATCGAATTCGTGGTTGCCGATCACCATGGCATCCGGTCGCAAGAGGGCTAGCAGGTCCGCATTGGCCCGCCCTTTGAAACGGTTGAAGTAAAGTGACCCCTGGAAGGTATCGCCGCCATGCAGCAGCAGGCAGGTCTGGCCGGCTGCCTCGGCCTGTTGGCGCAGGGCGGTGAGCCGGGTCAGGATGCGGCCATAGCCGCCGCACTGGGTGCGCCATCCGGACTCGCCATCGGGGGAGAAGCGCATGGGGGCGCCATCGAAATGGGAGTGGCAGTCGCTGAAGTGGGCAAGTTGAACCGTCATACTCAAGGCTCGGTCCTCCTTAGGAAAAAAGAGCACCGAGTCTACTGCATGGGGTGGGGGGGATACCAGCCCGGCGGCAGCCGGGCCGGTAAAGAGTCAGGCGGGAACCATGATCTGGGTGGCGAGGATCACTACCAGCAGGCCGACGGCCACCGGCAGCGAGGTACGTTTGACCACCTCGAACGGAGAGAGATTGCCCATCCCCGCACAGGCGACCACCACCCCGGAGACCGGCGAGATGGTGCGGCCGAGGTTGGATGCCTGCAGCATGGGGATCACCAGATAGGCCGGGTTGACGCCGAGGCTGGTGGCCAAATGGGGGATGAGCTCCACGAAGGCGTAGAAGGGGGCGTTGCCGGAACCCGTGGTGAAGGCCGCCAGGGTGGTGATGACCACCAGCACCAGCATGATGACGATGCCGCCGGTACCGAAGCTCTGGGCCAGATCCAGGAGGTTGGCGATGAAACCAAGCCCCATCAGACCCTGGGCAAAGACCCCGGCACCCACCAGCAGCATCACCACGCCGGCGAAAGCGTCGGCCATGTTGCGCCAGCACACCTGCAGCCCGTCCAGCAGCTCGCGGCCGTTGCGCTTGCGCACCAGCTCCAGCAGGGCGGCCAGCACCAGGCAGATGACGATGATGGTGACGATGTCGAGCTTGGGCCCCAGTTTGCCGTCAAACAGCAGCACACCGATGATGGGGGTGAAGGGCAGGATGGCGTAGAAGCCGGGGGCGTCGGTGACGAGATCGCTCGGGGCGACCGCGGCGTTGTGCTCCCCGGCCTTCTGATCCAGATAACGCTGCCAGAAGAAGTGGGTCACCGCCATGGCGGCGATGGCCACCAGGGAAATGGGCAGGGTCAGCTTGAAGGCAAACTCGATGAGCTCCATGTTCGCGGCCTGGGCTGCCATCACCACGTCCCCCGAGGTGGGGGAGAGGATGATGGCGGCCGGCGAGGCGCACACCGCCGCCGCCGCGCCACGGGAGATCCCCATGTTGACCATCAGCGGGAAGAGGGTGGCCATCAGCAGAACCCCGAGGCCGGTCGCGGAGCTCACCGCCAGCGACATGGCGCAGGCGACCAGATAGGCGGCCACCAGCAGGATGTAGGGGGACTTGATGACACCGAGGGGCTTGCTCGCGATCTTCACCAGTATGGTGTTGGCGCCGATGTGGCTCATGTAGCCGGCAAAGCCGCACAGCACCATGATGAGCATGCCGAGGCCACCCCCCCTGTCGACCAGCAGGAAGCGCACGTATTCGAAGATGTCGGTGGCCATGTGGCCGGTGGAGGGGACGCTCGCCGGCAGCACCGCCTTGCCCATCAGGGCGGTGATCGCCAGCAGCAGCAGGCCGCCGCTGAGCAGTACCCCGGTGGCGGAGTAGCCCTTGAAGATGTAGCGACCCACGGCCAGGGTGACCAGGGTGCCGATCAGGAGTTCTATCATAAAACCTTCCCAAGAGTTGAAGTGAGGGGGTGGCCTGCCAGGGCTCACCAGAGGGTTGCGCTGGACTATCCGGTATCGGCCAACAAAAACACTGCGAATATTACCCACTAAGGAGTATTTCACCATCCATTCGATGGCAGCTTGTGATCTCGACTGCAAATCCCCGCCTGAGCCGGGGTGATGACTCGCACGTTTGCAGCAACCGGGTGCCAAGAGCGGATGACAGGGGGCTGGATCAGGGGTAATCTCCCAATCGGGTTATTAATTCATTGATTATTAATTGAAATTAAGCCGGGACTCACAAGGAGCAAAGCCGCGGACAGATGGGACTCTTCAGCAAGACAGGGGTGACGGTGGCCCTCATTTATGCCGCCTCAATCGGTGCTGTACCTTCCCACTATGCCGGTGTGAAGGTCGCCCCCGATATCAAGGTCGACTTCCAGTTCTATCGGGTCTCCGGGGCCGATGTGGGGGCCGTGATGCGCCAGATCACCGCCTTGTCGCCCACCCAGGCGGACGGGCACATCGGCAAGGCCAGCTATCAGCTCTCCTGGCAGTTGCAGACGAAGGCGACGGCGACACGCTGCGAGCTGGAGCAGGCCAGCGTTCGTGCGCGCATCCAGGTCAGGGTGCCCAACTGGATGGACAAGGCCCGTGCGCCCGCGAAGGAGCGCCAGAAGTGGGACAAGCTGGTGGCCGCCATGTTTGACTACGAGAGCCGTCACAAGGACATCCTGCTGGAGAGCGTGAGCCAGCTTGGCACGCGCCTCGCCCAGTTGCCGGTGACCCGGGATTGCCCAACCCTGGAGCATCAGGGCTGGCAGGCAGGGCAGGCGGTGCTGGAGGCCACCCGGTCGCGGTTCGACACCCTGGCCAGCCAGACCGATCAGGGTCGCAAGCTGGGGGTCGTCTGGCCCAGGGCTGGCTGATAACACGTGTACAGTCCCATGGGCGCTCATGGGAAACATAAAAAACGGGCTGATTGAGCCCGTTTTTTGTTGGTGCGCCCAATGGCGTGGAGGCGGGTAGCCCCGGCTCCTGGGTGGCTAGTCTCGCAGTGGCTTGCCCCTGCGCAGTCTTCGCACCCAGTAGCGGGCGGGATGGAGCGCCTCCAGCAGATCGGCCGCCAGCGGCAGGGGATCGCCGCAGATCTCGCTGGCGACCAGTTCGCCGCACAGGGGCGCCGAGCACAGACCCCGGGAGCCGAGCGCCCCCAGCACGTAGAGGCCGGCGTGCAGGGGCAGTGCGCTCTGCTGATCCGCGGGGGCGTGGACGTCATGATCCGCCAGCGCCGCCAACCGGGCGACGGGCCCGGCGACCGGCAGGTGATCCCGGCTGGCGCAGCGCACCCCGATGCGGGCCTGAGCACCGCTCACATCCACCTCGGCAGGCCAGCGCTGCTGGGGCACACAGGCTTGCAGCCGCGCCCTGTTCTGGTCCTGCTCGTCGGTGCGGTAAGCTAGATCGGTCTGGTTGCGGCCATAGCTGGCCCCGATGCAGTGCGCGCCGTTGTGGGCCGGTGTGAGGTAGCCATCGTAGCAGAGCACGGTCTTGAGCTGGCTCAAGCCAGCCGTGGTCGGCACATGGCTCACCTGGCCGCGCACCGGATAGAGAGGAAGCTCGGCAAAGGGGAGAAGGGTTGGCAACTGATGCCCGGCCGCCACCACCAGATTGGGGGCGTGCCACTGGCGGCCATCCCGGCTCTCCAGGTGCCAGCCACCGTCCTCTTCGGCAATGCGGGTTACAGCGGCATTGAACACCACTTCCAGCCGCCCGCTGGCCTGCGCCTCCCTGATGGCGGCGCGGGTGAGATCCGCCGGACAGAGCCAGCCCCCCAGGGGATAGCTCACACCATCCGCATCGCAGGGCAGGCCGACCACCTGCTCAACCTCCGCTGCCGAGAGTGGGTGCATCAGCTCGGGGGGGAAGGGGCCCTGGCTCATCTTGGCAAGCTTGGCGGCGGATTTGTCGTCGTAGCCGAGTTGGGTGACGCCACACAGCGAGAAGGCGACGGGGTGGTGCTTTGCCAGGGCCAGCAGCCGGTTTCTGGCAAAGCCAAAGGCCAGCGAATAGAAGCGCGACAGGGCATCGTGCTCGCCGTTGAGCAGGGGGTAGAGGGCTCCTTGTCGATTGCCGGAGGCGCCGCTGGCCGGTGCGCCATCTTCGCACAGCAAGGTGACGTGCCGACCCCGCTCCACCAGAGAGAGCGCCGTCATGGCGGAAGCGATGCCGCCACCGATGATGAGCACCTCTCCCTCCCGCCCTGCGGGGCGGGCATACCAGGGGGCGATGCTCTGCTGCGGCACTTTGCCTTCCCGAACACCCGCCAGCATCTCCCGCTTGCTGCCGTGGCCCTTCACCTTCTTCATGGCAAAGCCGGCGGCAATCAGCCCCCGTCGCACGAAACCGGCGCAGGTAAAGGTCGAGAGGGTGGCATCGGGGCGGGCGAGGCGAGCGAGATCGTTGAAGAGATCCTGGGTCCACATCTCTGGGTTCTTGGCAGGGGAGAAACCGTCCAGATACCAGGCGTCCACCAGACCGGTTGCCGGATGGGGCACCTGGGGCAGCATCTCCTTGATGTCGCCAAACCAGAGATCGAGGCGGATGCGGCCATCGGCAAAGAGCAGGCGATGGCAGCCGGAGACCGGCAGCGGCCACTGGTCAATCAGGTCCTGGCTCAGGTGGGAGAGCTCGGGCCAGGCGGCCAGGGCCTTGCGCAGATCGGCCTGGGTAAGAGGGTATTTCTCGACGCTAATGAAGTGCAGCCGGGATCCGTTGCCGGACAGGGGGGCCTGTTCCAGAAAGGCGGCCATTGTGGCCAGAAAGTTAAGTCCTGTACCGAAACCTGTTTCACCAATCACGAAACTGTCACTATCGTGGTGCGAAAATCGCTCTGGCAGTCGATTTTGCTGCAAAAAGACGTAGCGGGTTTCACTTAGACCGTTATCATTGGAAAAGTACACATCCCCGAACTCACTGGAGACTGGAGTTCCCGCTTCGTTCCAGTCCAATCGGGCATGATGTAAGGATGTTTGACTCACGTTTTCCTCGGCTCGCGTCACAAAATCGCGGGCATTCTACGTGAAAGCAGACCAGTTTGGCAGCCGAAAGCGGGTAGACTCGGTGCCAGTTTTTCCAGACGAGATGAATTAATGAGAAGAGCAGTGATCACCGGTATCGGCGTCATCTCCAGTATCGGCAACAACAAGGAAGAGGTGCTGGCCTCCCTGAAAGCAGGTAAATCCGGCATCACCTATTCCGAGCAGTTCGAGCAGTACAACCTGCGCAGCCGTGTCTGGGGTAACATCAAACTCGATCCGTCTGAACTGATCGACCGTAAAGTCATGCGTTTCATGGGTGACGCCGCGGCCTACGCCTACCTCTCCATGCAGCAGGCCATCGAAGATGCCGGCCTGCCGGAAGAGATGGTCTCCAACGAGCGTACCGGCATCGTGACCGGTTCCGGCGGCGCCTCCGGCAAGAACACCTCCGAATCTGCCGATATCGCCCGTGAAAAGGGCGTCAAGCGGGTGGGTCCCTACATGGTGCCGCGTACCATGTCCTCCACCACCTCCGCCTGTCTTGCCACCCCGTTCAAGATCAAGGGTGTCAACTACACCATCAGCTCCGCCTGTGCGACCTCTGCCCACTGCATCGGTCACGCTCTGGAACTGATCCAGCTTGGCAAGCAGGACATCATCTTTGCCGGTGGCGGCGAGGAGCTGGACTGGTCTTCCACCATCCAGTTCGACGCCATGGGCGCGCTCTCCACCAAGTACAACGACAACCCGGAAAAAGCGTCCCGCACCTATGATGCGGACCGCGACGGCTTCGTCATCTCCGGTGGTGGCGGCATCCTGGTGGTCGAGGAGCTGGAACACGCCCTGGCCCGTGGTGCCCACATCTACGCCGAAATCACCGGTTACGGTGCGACTTCCGACGGCTACGACATGGTAGCCCCGAGTGGTGAAGGCGCCGTGCGTTGCATGAAGATGGCGATGCAGGGTGTCGGCAAGGTGGACTACATCAACACTCACGGTACCTCTACTCCGGTTGGTGACACCAAGGAGCTGGAAGCCATTCAGACCCTGTTTGGCAGCAATGCCCCCAAGCTCTCCGCCACCAAGGCGATGACCGGCCATGCCCTGGGCGCCGCCGGCGTGCACGAGGCCGTCTACTCCCTGCTGATGATGGAACACGGCTTCATCGCCCCCAGCATCAACATCGAGAATCTGGACGAGAAAGCCGTGGGCCTGCCCATCGTGCGTGAATACGAAGCGGCCGACCTCAATACCGTCATGTCCAACAGCTTCGGCTTTGGCGGTACCAACGCCTCTCTGGTGTTCAGCAAGTTCAAGGCTTGATCTCCCTGTGGGGAGCGCAACGCGAAATAGAAAAAGGCGCCGAAAGGCGCCTTTTTTATTGAATTCTTTTTATTGAACTCTGCTGATGGTTCCCGGTTTGGGACTGCTGTCTGCCAGGGGCAACCGCATATAGACTGCCCCGTCACCATACTCCACCAGCGATTTGCCGGTGTCGGCGGGCACAAACCCCTGCTTGCGCCAGAAGGCGGGGGCATCCTGAACCGCCACCAGGCCTGCATGGCGATATCCTGCATGGCTCGCGAAAGTGAGCGCCCTTGCCAGCAGTCGCTGTCCGACACCCAGGCCGCGTGCCTTGCTCGAGACAGCGAGATCGTGCAGATAGAACTCGTCGTGACCGGCCAGCGCCTTCATCGGCACCGAGAGGGGCGGGGGCTGGTGGGCACGCCAGGGGTGGCAGAGCAGGTAACCCAGCACCTTGCCCTGACGCTCGGCCACCCAGCAGGAGGCGGGGGCCAGCTCGGTCTTGTTCTGCATCACCTCGAGGGGCTCGGGTTCGAACTGGTGATAACACTCGTGCTGGATGGCCATGATGGCGGGCCAGTCTGGCGTGCGGATGGTGCGGATGGTGATCATGATGCGGGTCGGGTCCGTACTCAAACCGTGGCAAAAAGGGGTGACAGCATACCCCAGAGAGCATACAAACGAAACCGGGTTACCTGTCAGCGACTCGTCAGCGAACCGCCTCCTTGCTCACGATCTTGACCAGCTGGTAGCGCAAGGAAGGGGCATCGGCCGGCACATCGGCAAGTTGCTCCTTGCTCACTTCGAGTTGATAGCGAAAGCCCGGTTCAAAGGTGAAGCCTTCGATCTGCTGATAGAAGAGACTCCAGCTCTCGCCCGGCTGACTGCGCACCTGCATGCACTTCATGGGGGCGACACCGACGCAGTCTGCCAGCTTGTCCTGGATATAGAGGGTTTCGGTGGTCGGGGCGCTCTGGCAGGCGCTGAGCAGGAGGGCGGAGCTGAGGAGCAGGGGAGATTTCATGATGAGTGTCCTTGGCGTAAAAGGGCGCGATTAAACCTGCAAAAGAAAAGGCGGTCAATGACCGCCTTTGTAACAAACCATGACAGATCGGGCTCAGCGCTGGTCGAGGGGCACGAACTCGCGCAGAGGCTGACCGGTGTAGAGCTGACGGGGACGGCCGATCTTCTGATCCGGGTCTGAGTGCATCTCGTTCCAGTGGGCAATCCAGCCGATGGTACGGGAGATGGCGAAGATCACGGTGAACATGGACATGGGGATACCGATGGCCTTCATGATGATGCCGGAGTAGAAGTCCACGTTCGGGTAGAGCTTCTTCTCGATGAAGTAGGGGTCGGACAGCGCGATGCGTTCCAGCTCCATGGCCACGTCCAGCAGCGGATCCTTGATCTGCAGCTCGGTCAGTACCTCGTGGCAGGTTTCACGCATCACGGTGGCACGGGGATCGTGGTTCTTGTAAACCCGGTGACCGAAGCCCATCAGACGGAACGGATCGTTCTTGTCCTTGGCCTTGGCAATGTACTCGGGGATGCGATCCACGGAGCCAATCTCTTCGAGCATCTTGAGGCAGGCTTCGTTGGCACCACCGTGGGCCGGGCCCCACAGGGAGGCGATCCCCGCGGCGATACAGGCAAACGGGTTGGCACCGGAAGAACCGGCCAGACGCACGGTGGAGGTGGAGGCGTTTTGCTCATGATCCGCATGCAGGGTGAAGATGCGGTCCATGGCGCGCTCGACGATGGGGTTGACCTTGTACTCTTCGGTCGGCACGCCAAACATCATGTGCAGGAAGTTGCCTGCATAGGAGAGGGCGTTGCGCGGCTGCATGAAGGGCTGGCCGATGGAGTACTTGTAACACATGGCGGCCAGGGTCGGCATCTTGGAGAGCAGACGGAAGGCACAGATCTCGCGATGCTCCTCGTTGTTGATGTCGAGGGCGTCGTGATAGAAGGCGGACAGCGCGCTGACCACGCCGCACATGACGGCCATGGGGTGGGCGTCGCGGCGGAAGCCGCGGAAGAAGAAGGCGATCTGCTCGTGCACCATGGTGTGGCGGGTGACCAGACGTTCAAATTCCGCATATTGGGTCTTGGTGGGGGCCTCGCCGTACAGCAGGATGTAGCAGACTTCGAGGTAGCTGGCCTGGGTGGCCAACTGGGCGATGGGGTAACCGCGGTGCAGCAAGACACCCTGGTCGCCATCGATGTAGGTGATGGAAGATTTGCAAGAACCGGTGGCCATGAAGCCGGGGTCGAAGGTGAAATATCCTTGCGTGCCCAGCTTTCTGACATCGATCACATCGGGTCCAACGGTACCGGAGAGGATCGGCAATTCAACCGGCTCTTTTCCGGGCAGATGTAGGGTGGCTATCTTATCAGCCATAGCACGTCTCCTTTGCTCTTTTATAATTTGGTTCCAGCCCTACTTTATTACGACTGTTATGACGCTGGCAAAGGTTCTTACCCGTACCACGGCGGCTGGAGCGCCTTATTTGAACCAGAGAACCATGTCTTTGTCAATTTTGCTGGATGATCATTAATGACTTGTTAAAGCTGTTGTGAGATCTGGTTTACGGTTTTGGATTTTCTGTGTAGCTATTTGATTGTCATTGGTTAAGGCCGCCGATATACTGCGCCACGTGGGTGATGGTCGTCGGTGTTTGAAACGCTTTCGCAAAGCCAGATGTGATATCGAAAATGTTATTTTTGGCTTTCCTGAGTTGTTTTGGTAACAAAAACCTAACAAATGCCACTCCTCGCCCTCAAAGCGTGTGAAAACAATAACTAACGTGCTCAATGGAGCTGAGTGGGCAAAGCCGTGAAAAACAAACAGAGACCTGTAAACCTCGACCTACAGACGATCAGCTTTCCTGTCACCGCCATCGCTTCCATCTTGCATCGTGTCTCAGGGGTCATCACCTTTGTGGCATTGGCCATCTTGCTGTGGATGCTTGGTACTTCACTCGCCTCTCCCGAAGGATTTGAATCGGTCGTTGCCATCATGGACAACTTCCTGGTCAAGTTCGTGCTGTGGGGGATCCTGACCGCGCTGGCTTACCACATCGTGGGCGGTCTGCGGCACCTGGTCATGGACATGGGCTATTGGGAAGAGCTGGAATCCGGTAATCAGAGTGCCCGTGTGGCCTTCGTGATCACCGCGGTTTTGGCGGTATTGGCGGGGGTACTGGTATGGTAACCAATTCTGCAACTTTCGGGCGCAGCGGTGTTCATGATTACATCCTGATCCGCGCCACCGCCCTCATCATGACGTGCTACGTCCTCTATCTGGTTGGCTTTGTCGCGTTCAACGACATCACCTACGAGGTGTGGACCGGTTTCTTCTCCAACACCTTCACCAAGGTCTTCACCCTGCTGACGCTCGTATGCGTCTTGATCCACGCCTGGATCGGTCTGTGGCAGGTGCTGACCGACTATATCAAGCCGGTCGGACTGCGCGGTGCGCTGCAGTTTGTGCTGGTGGTGGTGCTGTTTGTCTATGTGATGACTGGTTTCGTCGTGCTGTGGGGTGTGTAAGGTGACTATTCCAACTCGTGAATTTGATGCGGTCGTGATCGGTGCCGGTGGCGCCGGTATGCGCGCCGCGCTGCAGATTGCCCAGTCCGGCAAGAGCTGCGCCCTGTTATCCAAGGTTTTCCCGACCCGTTCCCACACGGTCTCCGCCCAGGGCGGGATCACGGTCGCCCTGGGCAATGCCCACGACGACAACTGGCAGTGGCACATGTATGACACCGTCAAGGGCTCCGATTACATCGGTGATCAGGAAGCCATCGAATACATGTGCAAGACCGGCCCCGAGGCCATCTATGAGCTGGAGAACATGGGCTTGCCTTTCTCCCGCTTTGACAACGGTACCGTCTACCAGCGTCCATTCGGCGGTCAGTCCAAGAACTTCGGCGGTGAGCAGGCTGCCCGCACTGCGGCGGCAGCCGACCGCACCGGTCACGCCCTGCTGCACACCCTGTATCAACAAAACGTCAAGAACAAGACCACCGTCTTTTCCGAGTGGTATGCCCTGGATCTGGTGAAGAACCAGGATGGCCATATCGTCGGCTGTACCGCCATCGACATGGAGAGCGGTGAAGTCGTCTACTTCAAGGCCAAGGCTACCGTGCTCGCCACCGGCGGCGCCGGTCGCATCTACCAGTCCACCACCAACGCACACATCAACACCGGTGACGGCGTCGGCATGGCGCTGCGCGCCGGGGTCGGCGTGCAGGACATGGAGTTCTGGCAGTTCCACCCCACCGGTATCGCCGGGGCAGGGGTACTGGTGACCGAAGGTTGCCGTGGTGAAGGCGGCTACCTGCTGAACAAGGACGGCGAGCGCTTCATGGAGCGTTATGCGCCGAACGCCAAGGACCTGGCCGGTCGCGACGTGGTGGCCCGTTCCATCATGATCGAGATCCGCGAAGGCCGTGGCTGCGACGGTCCCTGGGGCCCGCACATCAAGCTCAAGCTGGATCACCTCGGCAAAGAGGTACTGGAATCCCGTCTGCCGGGTATCTGCGAGCTTTCTCGCACCTTCGCCCACGTGGATCCGGTCAAAGAGCCCATCCCCATCATCCCGACCTGCCACTACATGATGGGCGGCGTGCCGACCAGCGTGAACGGCCAGTGCCTGACCCAGGACAAGGATGGCAACGACGTGCCGGTTGTCGGTCTGTTCGCGGTGGGCGAGATCGCCTGCGTCTCCGTGCACGGTGCCAACCGTCTGGGTGGCAACTCCCTGCTGGATCTGGTGGTGTTCGGTCGTGCTGCCGGCATGCACCTGGTGGAGACCCTTGGTTCGATGGAGCACGGTGTGGAAGCCACCGACGCCGATATCGCCAAGGCGCTGGAGCGCTTCAACCGCTGGGAAAACAACCGTGACGGGGAAGACCCGGCCCAGATCCGCAAGGATCTGCAGCGCTGCATGCAGAACAACTTCTCCGTGTTCCGGGAAGGGGATGCCATGGCAGAAGGGCTGGCCGAGCTGAAACTCATCCGCGAGCGTCTCAAGAACGCCCGTCTGGACGACACCTCCAAGGAGTTCAATACCCAGCGCATCGAGTGCCTGGAGCTGGACAACCTGATGGAGACCGCCTATGCCACCGCGGTGGCGGCGAACTTCCGTACCGAGAGTCGTGGCGCCCACAGCCGCTTCGACTTCCCGGAGCGTGACGATGAGAGCTGGCTGTGCCACAGCCTCTATCATCCGGACACCGAGTCCATGACCCGTCGCGCTGTCAACATGTCACCCAAGACCCGTGAGGCGTTCCCGCCCAAGGTCCGGACTTACTGATTGCGGAGCCAAGCACAATGAACGTCACATTCTCTGTCTACAGATACAATCCGGACGTTGATAACGTCCCGTATATGAAGGATTATCGTCTTGATATTCCTGAAGGTTCCGACATGATGGTGCTCGACGCACTGATCCAGCTCAAGGAGCTGGATCCCACGCTCGCCTTCCGCCGCTCCTGCCGCGAAGGGGTCTGTGGATCTGACGGTCTCAACATGAATGGCAAGAACGGTCTGGCCTGCATCACGCCGCTCTCCGATCTCTTGAAGAAGGGCAGCAAGGTCGTCATTCGGCCCTTGCCCGGTCTGCCGGTGATCCGGGATCTGGTGATCGACATGACCCAGTTCTACACCCAGTGGGAGAAGGTCAAACCCTTCCTCATCAACGACGAAAAACTGCCGCCCGTGCGTGAGCACCTGCAATCCCCCGAAGAGCGCGCCAAGCTGGATGGCCTGTACGAGTGCATACTCTGTGCCTGCTGCTCCACCTCTTGCCCCTCCTTCTGGTGGAACCCGGACAAGTTCATCGGTCCGGCCGGCCTGCTCGCCGCCTATCGCTGGCTGGCGGACAGCCGCGACACTGCGGCCAGTGAGCGACTGGGCAACCTGGATGACGCCTTCAGCGTGTTCCGCTGCCACGGCATCATGAACTGCGTGAACGTCTGTCCCAAGGGCTTGAACCCGACCAAGGCCATCGGTCAGATCAAGTCGATGTTGCTCAACCGGGCCGTGTAGTATCGGGGCCAGGGCGCCTTGCGCCGGGCCCGACCTCTGGATAGCCATCCCGCCCCGGGATGGCTATGACCCTACAAGCTGCAGTGCAGCGAACAAGATGTACAAGGGATAGAAATGCATAACGGCGTGATGAAGGCCTGGTTGGAGTCATCTCACCTGGCTGGTGCGAATGCAAGCTACATTGAGGATTTGTACGAATCCTTCCTGGAAAACCCCGACTCCGTTGCCGACGAATGGCGCAGCCTGTTCCAGTCGCTGCCCCAGGTCAACGGACATGCAGTAGAACAACCCCACTCCCAGGTTCGCGACTATTTCCGCCGCCTGGCCAAGGACTCCTCCCGTTACAGCGCTCCCGTCTCCGATCCCCAGGTGGATGCCAAACAGGTTCGCGTACTGCAACTGATCAACGCCTTCCGCTTCCGCGGTCACCAGAACGCCAACCTGGACCCCCTGGGTCTGTGGCAGCGCGAGCCGGTCGCCGAGCTGGACCCGGCCTTCCACAACCTGCAAGGTGCAGACATGGAGGCCACCTTCAATGTGGGCTCCTACGCCATCGGTCGCGAGACCATGGTGCTCTCCGATCTGTATGCCTCGCTGAAGAAAACCTATTGCGGCAGCATCGGCGCCGACTACATGCACCTCACCTCCACCGAGGAGAAGCGCTGGCTGCAAGACAGGCTGGAATCCATCGAAGGGAAGGGCAACTATACCCTCGAAGAGAAGACCCGCTTCCTCGAGAGCCTGACCGCCGCCGAAGGGCTGGAAAAATACCTGGGTGCCAAGTTCCCGGGGGCCAAGCGTTTCTCCCTGGAAGGGGGCGATGCCATGGTGCCCATGCTCAAAGAGCTTATTCGCCGCGCAGGTGAGCAGGGTTGCAAGGAAGCCGTCATCGGCATGGCCCACCGTGGTCGCCTCAACGTGCTCATCAACGTGCTGGGCAAGCGCGCCCAGGACCTGTTCGACGAGTTTGCCGGCAAGCACGGCGAATCCTGGGGCACAGGGGACGTGAAGTACCACATGGGCTTCTCCTCCGACTTCGCCACCCCGGGCGGCAACGTCCACCTGGCGCTCGCCTTCAACCCGTCTCACCTCGAGATCGTCAACCCCGTGGTCATCGGCTCCGTGCGTGCCCGTATGGACCGTCGCGGTGACAAGGACGGCTCCAGCGTCCTGCCCATCACCATCCACGGTGACTCCGCCATCGCGGGGCAGGGGGTCGTTGCCGAGACCTTCAACATGTCCCAGACCCGAGCCTATGGCGTGGGCGGCACGGTGCGCATCGTCATCAACAACCAGGTAGGCTTCACCACCTCCTATATCCGTGACCTGCGCTCCACCGAATATTGCACCGACATCGCCAAGGCGGTGCAGGCCCCTGTGCTGCATGTCAACGGGGATGACCCGGAAGCCGTGGTGCTGGTGACCCAGATCGCCCTGGATTACCGCAACACCTTCAAACGCGACGTGGTGATCGAGCTGGTCTGCTACCGTCGTCACGGCCACAACGAGGCTGACGAGCCGAGCGCGACCCAGCCCCTGATGTATCAGAAGATCAAGCAGCACCCGACTCCGCGCAAGATCTACGCCGATCAGCTGATCGCCGAAGGAGCCATCGCGCCTGAGCTGGCCACCACGCTAGTCAACGACTATCGCGATACCCTGGATCGGGGCGAGCGGGTGAGCAAGGAATGGCGCCCCATGGAGCTGCACTCCGTGGACTGGACCCCGTATCTGGGTCACGACTGGGCCATGGCCTATGACAGCACTGTGCCCATGGATCATCTGAAGGCCCTGGGCGAGCGCATCAGCCAGTACCCGGCCACCCATGTGCTGCAACGTCAGGTCGAGAAGATCTACGAAGACCGTCGCCTGATGGCCGCCGGTGAGAAGCTGGTGGACTGGGGCTTTGCCGAGACTCTGGCCTACGCCACCCTGGTGGACAAGGGCTCCCGCATTCGCTTCACCGGGGAAGACTCCGGCCGCGGTACCTTCTTCCATCGCCACGCCGTGCTGCACAGCCAGACCGATGCCAGCACCTACACCCCGCTGTGCAACCTGCATGACGAGCAGGGTCCGTTCGAGGTGTACGACTCCGTGCTGACCGAGAACGCGGTCCTGGCGTTTGAATATGGCTACGCCAGCGCGGAGCCAGCTGGTCTCACCATCTGGGAAGCCCAGTTCGGTGACTTCGCCAACTGCGCCCAGGTGGTGGTGGATCAGTTCCTCTCCTCCGGCGAGCAGAAGTGGGGCCGGATGTGCGGCCTGACCATGCTGCTGCCCCACGGTTACGAGGGCCAGGGCCCGGAGCACTCCTCCGCCCGTCTGGAGCGTTACCTGCAGATGTGCGCCCAGCACAACATGCAGGTGTGCGTGCCCTCCACCCCGGCGCAGGTGTTCCACATGCTGCGCCGTCAGGTAGTGCGCCCCATGCGCCGTCCGCTCATCGTGATGACGCCCAAATCCCTGCTGCGCCACCCGCTGGCGGTGAGCAAGCTCGAAGAGCTGGCGGAGGGCACCTTCCAGAACGCCATCGGCGAAATCGATGCACTGGATCCCAAAGGCGTCAAGCGCGTGGTCTTCTGCTCCGGCAAGGTCTACTACGACCTGCTCGATGCCCGTCGCAAGGCCGAGCAGCAGGATGTGGCCCTGGTACGGATCGAGCAGCTCTACCCCTTCCCGGAAGAGGAAGTGCGCGCCATCCTGGCCGATTATGCCCACGTCACCGACTTCGTCTGGTGTCAGGAAGAGCCGCAGAACCAGGGCGCCTGGTACAGCACCCGTCATCACTACGACAGCGTGCTGCCAAGTCATGCCCGTCTGCGTTATGCCGGTCGCCCGGCCTCGGCCTCACCGGCCGTCGGTTACATGTCCGTCCACGCCAAGCAGCAAAAAGCCCTGGTGGAAGACGCCCTTACCCTGGAATGAACGAGTTGTGGATGAGAGGGCCCGTGTCGGGACCCTCTCTGACCTGGAACAAGCCTGCTGGCCAAGAAGTAACAAGGAACTGATTACATGACTATCGAGATCAAGGTACCGGACCTGCCGGAATCAGTGGCGGATGCCACCATCGCGACCTGGCACAAGAAACCGGGTGATCTGGTTGCCCGTGACGAAGTGCTGGTTGACATCGAAACCGATAAAGTCGTGCTGGAAGTGCCCGCGCCGGAAGCCGGCGTACTGGGCGACATCCTGCAGAGCGAAGGGGCGACCGTGCTCTCCCGCCAGCTGATCGCCATGCTCAAGCCGGCCCCCGTTGCCGGTGAAGCGACCAGCGAGAAGCCGGTGGAAGCCGTGGCCGATGACGCTGCCGATGGCCTGAGCCCCTCCGTGCGCCGCATGGTGGCCGAGCACGACATCGACGTCGCCAAGCTGACCGGCACCGGCAAGGGGGGTCGTGTCACCAAGGAAGACGTGGAAGCCTTCATCAAGAATCTGGGCAAGCCGGCAGCCCCTGTCGCTGCCGTGGCCGCCGCACCGGTTGCGCCCATAGCCCCGCTGGCTGGTCGCACCGAGAAGCGCGTGCCCATGACCCGTCTGCGCAAGCGCATCGCCGAGCGTCTGCTGGAGGCCAAGAACACCACCGCCATGCTGACCACCTTCAACGAGATCAACATGGCGCCCATCATGAAGCTGCGCAAGCAGTACGGCGAGATCTTCGAGAAGAAGCACGGCATCAAGCTCGGCTTCATGTCCTTCTATGTGAAGGCCGTGGTCGAATCCCTCAAGCGCTACCCGGAAGTGAACGCGGCGCTGGACGGTGACGACATCGTCTACCACAACTATTTCGACGTCAGCATCGCCGTCTCCACCCCCCGTGGTCTGGTGACCCCGGTGCTGCGCGACTGCGACAACATGAGCCTGGCGGACATCGAGAAGGCCATCAAGGATCTGGCCGGCAAGGGCCGTGACGGCAAGCTGACCGTGGATGAACTGACTGGCGGCAACTTCACCATCACCAACGGCGGCGTGTTCGGCTCCCTGATGTCCACCCCCATCATCAACCCGCCCCAGAGCGCCATTCTGGGTATGCACAAGATCCAGGACCGCCCCATGGCCGTCGACGGCAAGGTCGAGATCCTGCCGATGATGTACCTGGCGCTCTCCTACGATCACCGCATCATCGACGGCCGCGAGTCCGTGGGCTTCCTGGTCTCCATCAAGGAGCTCCTGGAAGACCCGACCCGTCTGCTGTTGGATGTCTGAGCAAGCGTGACTGAAAGATAACGAGGGGCCGCCCAGGCCCCCATTCACAGGGGATTGAGAAACACGAGCCCCGGACGGAAATACCTACAACACGGATAGAGCATCTATGAATCTGCATGAATATCAGGCAAAACAGCTGTTTGCCGAGTATGGCCTGCCGGTCTCCGAAGGTTATGCCTGTGCCACCCCGCAGGAAGCGGCCGAAGCGGCCGACAAGATTGGCGGCAACACCTGGGTCGTCAAGTGCCAGGTCCACGCCGGTGGCCGCGGTAAAGCGGGCGGCGTCAAGCTGGCCAAGAGCAAGGACGAGATCCGCGCCTTCGCCCAGAACTGGCTCGGCAAGAACCTGGTGACCTATCAGACTGACGCCAACGGTCAGCCGGTCACCAAGATCCTGGTAGAGTCCTGCACCGACATCGCCAAGGAACTGTACCTGGGCGCCGTGGTCGACCGTGGCTCTCGCCGCGTGGTCTTCATGGCTTCCACCGAAGGTGGTGTGGAGATCGAGAAAGTTGCCCACGAAACCCCGGAACTCATTCACAAGGCCGCCATCGATCCCCTGGTGGGCCCGCAGCCCTACCAGGCCCGCGAGCTGGCCTTCAAGCTGGGTCTGGTCGGCGATCAGATCAAGCAGTTCACCAAGATCTTCATGGGTCTGGGCCAGATGTTCCTGGACTGCGACTTCGCCCTGCTGGAGATCAACCCCCTGGTCATCACCGACAAGGGCAACCTGCACTGCCTCGACGGCAAGATCAACATCGACGCCAACGCACTGTATCGCCAGCCCAAGCTGCGCGAGATGCACGATCCCTCCCAGGATGACCCCCGCGAAGCGCACGCCGCCCAGTGGGAGCTGAACTATGTGGCGCTCGATGGCAACATCGGCTGCATGGTCAACGGCGCGGGCCTGGCCATGGGCACCATGGACATCGTCAACCTGCACGGCGGTTCCCCGGCCAACTTCCTGGACGTCGGCGGCGGCGCCACCAAGGAGCGCGTGACCGAGGCCTTCAAGATCATCCTCTCCGACAGCAAGGTACAAGCCGTGCTGGTCAACATCTTCGGTGGCATCGTGCGCTGCGACATGATCGCAGAAGGCATCATCGGCGCCGTGAAGGAAGTGGGGGTGAAAGTGCCCGTGGTGGTGCGTCTGGAAGGCAACAATGCCGAACTGGGTGCCCGTAAACTGGCCGACAGCGGCCTCAATATCATCGCCGCAACGAGTCTGACTGACGCAGCTCAGCAAGTGGTAAAAGCAGCGGAGGCCAAATAATGAGCGTTCTGATCAACAAAGACACCAAGGTGATCTGCCAGGGCTTTACCGGCGGTCAGGGTACCTTCCACTCCGAACAGGCCATTGCCTACGGTACCCAGATGGTCGGCGGCGTGTCCCCGGGCAAGGGTGGCACCACCCACCTGGGCCTGCCGGTGTTCAACACCGTCCGTGACGCCGTGGAAGCCACCGGCGCCACTGCCTCCGTCATCTATGTACCGGCCCCGTTCTGCAAGGACGCCATCCTGGAAGCCATCGATGCCGGCATCAAGCTGATTGTCACCATCACCGAAGGCATCCCGACCCTGGACATGCTGGACGTCAAGGTGAAGCTGCAGGAAACCGGCGTGCGCATGATCGGCCCCAACTGCCCGGGCGTCATCACCCCGGGTGAGTGCAAGATTGGCATCATGCCGGGCCACATCCACAAGCCGGGCAAGGTGGGCATCGTCTCCCGCTCCGGCACCCTGACCTATGAAGCGGTCAAGCAGACCACGGATGAGGGCTTCGGCCAGTCCACCTGCGTCGGTATCGGTGGCGACCCCATCCCGGGTTCCAACTTTATCGACATCCTCGAGATGTTCCAGAATGACCCGCAGACCGAAGCGATCGTGATGATCGGCGAGATCGGCGGCAACGCCGAGGAAGACGCGGCAGCCTACATCAAGGCCCACGTCACCAAGCCGGTGGTCTCCTACATCGCGGGTGTCACCGCCCCGGCTGGCAAGCGCATGGGTCATGCGGGCGCCATCATCGCCGGTGGCAAAGGCACCGCGGCCGAGAAATTTGCCGCCCTGGAAGATGCCGGCGTGAAAACCGTGCGGTCGCTCGCCGATATCGGCAAGGCCCTGCGTGAAGTGACCGGCTGGTAAGTTAGCCTGTTATCTCAGATAGCAAAATGCCGCCCTAGGGCGGCATTTTATATGGAGATTAGTGATAGCGGGGTCGCCAAGAAGTAGTTTTATTTACACGACGTCAGAGTGTTCCTTGCTTTAGAGAGTACATAGCACCAGTCTATGCATAAATAAAAATGTGTGGCATATTTTTAGACATAATAGCAAGTTACGACAATATACTCTAATTACAATCTTTAGCTTGGTGGTAAGTTAACTTTGAGTAGATGGGAAATATTGGCATCATCAATCGTTAGGCCCCTCTATGCGCACTAATTACGTCCTTATTGATTTTGAGAATGTTCAGCCTGAGCGTCTCGCTGTTTTGGCCAAAGATCACTTCAAAATCTTGGTCTTTGTTGGAGCTAATCAGTCTAAGCTCGCCTTCGATACGGTCTCAGTGATCCAGCAGCTTGGCGATAAAGCTCAGTACATCAAAATTGCGGGAAGTGGTCCGAATGCTCTGGACTTTCATATAGCATTTTACATCGGACAACTGGCAGCATCAGATCCTACAGGTTTTTTTCATATAATCTCGAAGGACAAGGGTTTTGATCCGCTAATACAACATCTGAAAGACAAGAAAATATTCGCAGCTCGAACAGAACAAGTTGTAGACATACCTCTTATTAGGAGTTATAGCGCAAAGACTCCTTTGGAGCGAATGGCGGTCGTGCTTAAGAAGCTCCAACAGATGAAGACATCTCGACCTCGAGTTCTAGCTACATTGAACAGCACGATTGCTGCGTTATTTCAGAAGCAACTCACAGATGAAGACGTACAAAATATCATTCAAGCGTTGCTCAGTGCTGGTTATATCTCTGTTAATGGAAATAAAGTCTCCTATCCGCTTTGCTTAGACACTTTATGAAATGGTTCGATCATTGCATTGCTTAAGAGCATTGGTTCGATTCGCAAAGCGTATTCGGACGATCGGGGGATTAGTGTGCCGTAGAGATTGCCTGCGGCCAGAATCGAGGGCTCAAAATTGTTACGTTGCTGCAACCAAGTTGGCTGATGCTGTTTCGCTGGTGAATCAATCTGTCGCCGTTTTGGGCAATAAGCCGGCCACGGTGGTTGCTAATGCCTCCTCCGTCCAGGTCAAAGGGTCATGCTGAACCCGGGTTAGCTCCCGCTTATTGACCCTTGCACAACGTTCCTCGCTATCAGGGCTGGCTATCACTCGCGTCATAAAAATGCGGACCCAATAGTCTGCATGTCGCAGGCAAAGGCGTCGGGCTTACGGCATTTCGCTTTGCTCGCAGTGCATGGCAGGCTTAGCCTTGATTGGGTAAATCGGTCTTGCTGTAAAAGACGATGTGAGTAACGTGGGGATCGTTGATCTGTTCCAGAATACCGACCTAGAGTTCATAGGCGAAACCGCCACCAACCTTGAAAAATCGGGCCATAGGGCGTATAACCACGCGCTTGTCAGTGTATTGAGTGAGCCAACTTTTATGCAGCAGAGTGAACCCGTGCAGAACGCCCCCTTTTGGCAGGTAAAAAGCCTGCAGCAGATGACCATGACCGAGTGGGAGTCCCTGTGCGATGGCTGCGGCAAGTGCTGCCTGAACAAGCTGATCGACGAGGACACCGAGGAGCTGGTGTTCACCAACGTGGCCTGCAACCTGCTCAATACCAAGACCTGCCAGTGCTCCGACTACGGCAACCGCTTCAAAAAAGAGCCGGACTGCCTGCAGATCACCCACGACAAGATTGCCGAATATGACTGGCTGCCCTCGACCTGTGCCTATCGCCTGCTGGCGGAGGGGCATAGCCTGCCGACTTGGCATCCCCTTATCACCGGCAGCCGCAGCGCCATGCACCAGGCCGGTCAGTCGGTGCGCGGCAAGGTGATCCATGAGGTACATGCCGGCGATTGGGCCGACCATATCATCACCTGGGCGAGCTAAGCCTCAAACCACCGTTTATTGCTTACTATAGGGGCAGGGGAGTGAGACTCCGCTGCCCCTGTAGTTTTTGGCATATAAATGATGAGTTTTTTGCGATCAAGGCAGTTTAAAGCGTCATGGTGAGATGAAAGCATCGTGAAGTCGTGAGAGGTCGCCCCTGACGCAGCCAGCCCCCGTTAAACCGCATCCATGACACAAGGGCTGCAGAGCACACTCTGCAGCCCTTGTTGCTTTCTGGCGCTTGCTAGCGATGTAGAGTGGTTTCCCCTCACCCTGACCCTCTCCCAAGGGGAGAGGGAATAGATCGAGGTTGCTATGCAAAACTCGTGGTGGTCGAGCATGGTTCTGCTCTGCTTTTCTGAGTACCTGAGTACCTGAGTACCTGAGTACCTGAGTACCTGAGTACCTGAGTACCTGAGTACCTGAGTACCTGAGTACCTGAGTACCTGAGTACCTGAGTACCTGAGTACCTGAGTACCTGAGTACCTGAGTACCTGAGTACCTGAGTACTTGAGTACCTGAGTACCTGAGTACCTGAGTACCTGAGTACCTGAGTACCTGAGTACCTGAGTACCTGAGTACCTGAGTACCTGAGTACCTGAGTAC
>NZ_JBFODF010000031.1:0-2276 GCF_040908165.1 Aeromonas sp. R6-1 | reverse complement strand
CTGGTGGAGGACAGCGACTGGAGCGCGGCCCAGACCCTCACCGGGGATCTGGCCATCACCGCCGGGGCCGACCCTCTGGTCAACATCGCATTCGATGCCAGCCAGCCCGGCCTGCAAGGGCTCACCAGCGGTGGCCAGCCCGTGGTCATCACCATCAGCGGCAACAGCATCAGCGGCGCCGTCAACGGCCAGAACGTCTTCACGTTGACGCTGGATCAGAACGGTCACTATGTCTTTACCCTGAACCAGCCGCTGGATCAGGGGAGTGCAGACAGCCTGCTCAAGGCGGGCTTTACCCTGACCGACAGTGACGGCGACACCGTCTCCTCCACCCTGAGCGTTTCCATCGGCGACGGGGCCAATCCGGTCATCAGCGCCGTGACCGGTACCGAGATGACGGAGGCGAACCAGGGGGCGAAGGATGTGGTGAGCCACATGAGCTTCACCGTGAGCCACGGGGCTGATGCGCTCGACACGAGCAGCCTCAAATTCGATATCGCCGCCATTCAGCAGAGCCTGGATGGCAAGTACAGCAGCCACGGCAGCCCGGTGACCTTCACCCTGGATGCCAACGGCGAGCTGGTGGGGACCAGCGCGGACGGCCGCGAAGTGCTGCGGGCCGAGCTGAGCCTCGTTGAGAACAACGGCAACTGGAGCGTCACCGCCAAGGTGACCCTGGGGGCCGAGCTGGATCACCAGGGGAGCGAGTCCCTCGACCTGCCGCTCACCGTCACCCTGACCGACAAGGATGGGGACAGGGTCTCCACCGACTTGCCGCTCACCATCAAGGACGGCCATGCGCCGCACTTCGTGGCGGGCAGCGGGGTAGATCTGAACGAGAGCAGCCTAGATGGCAGCAACACCCTGACGGAAACGGGACACTTTACCCTGGAGTCGGGGTCGGATCGGGTGAGTCAGGTCTCGTTCGCCGATCCGGCTTCCCAGCCCCCCCTGATGGCACTGGGTCAGCAGGTGAAATACGAACTGGTGGACGGGGATCCCGCCATTCCGGGCAACCAGATCCTCAAGGGTTATGTGGACGTGAACGGCGTGCGCGTCGAGGTGCTTCAGGTCGAACTGGTGGGCAAGCTGGACAATGCCGCCAGCAACACGTTCGACTACAAGGTGACCCTTTATCAGGGGGTGCACCAGAGCGGCGGTGACGGCAAGACGAGTCTGCCCCTCAAGCTTGACATCATTGACAGTGACAAGGGGGGCGGCAACAACGACAGCACCACGGGCACTCTGGACATCATCATCAGCGAAGGCGTCAGGCCGATCGTCAACGGGGTGACCATCGACAGCGTGACCCTGAGCGAGGGGCGCTTCGATGGCGCCGCCAATGGTGCGACCGCTGACGATCAGCTCATCACGGGCAAGGTGACGGTACAGGCCTACTCCGATCCCATCGTCGATGTGCGCCTGGTCCTGAGCGGTCAGGTCATGGACATCAACGGCAATCCCGTCACTCACAATGGCGAGCCCCTCACCTGGCAGGCCGTACCGGGCAGCAACGGCCACAGCTTCCAGGCAGTGACTGCGAGCGGCACCCTGGTGCTGAGCGTGACCCTGCCCAATGTGCCCGATAGCGTCGCGGCGCACACCAAGGTGGATTTCGATTATCAGGTGGTGACTCACACCAACCTGGATCACGGCGCGAACGACAGGCTCGATATTCGTGTCGGCATGCAGGTGACGGACAGCGATGGCACCGTCAGCAAGGGCGATACCGTCATCCATGTGACCGATGCCGCCGATCCTCACCTTGGCATCGACAGCGGGGTCACCTTGCAGGAAGGGGCCTCTGGCCAGACCCTGAATGGCCAGTTGCCGGTCAATGTGGGCAGTGATCGCCTGGTGTCGCTCAACTTCGAGGCGAACCAGCCCGGCCTGAATGGCCTCACCAGCGGCGGCCAGCCGACCCACTATCAGGTCAACGGCAATGTCATCACCCTGCTGGATGCGGGCGGCAAGATCATTCTGACCGTGACTCTGGGGCTGGATGGCAAGTACCAGGTGGCGCTCGACGGCGTGCTGGATCAACCGGTCAGCACCAACAGCGTCAACCTGGGGCTGCAGGTGCAAGGCACCGATTTTGACGGGGACAAGAGCAACCTTGGCACCCTCAATATTCATATCACCGACGGCGTGCTGCCCCAGGTCGACCCCGTCTCCCTCACTCTGGTGGAGGACAGCGACTGGAGCGCGGCCCAGACCCTCACCGGGGATCTGGCCATCACCGCCGGGGCCGACCCTCTGGTCAACATCGCATTCGA